>CAZEQL010000052.1:0-5966 GCA_964514415.1 uncultured Dehalococcoidales bacterium | reverse complement strand
GGCTTAAATCCCGCTCGGCTCAAGAGAAATATCGATGCTAAATTAGACAAGCTGTGCAAGGCATATGAGGAGAAAAGAGGAACCCAACAGGTTGACCCCTACAAAAAATTATCACCTCATACGGTAAGATATTATATGATGCAACAACCCCTAGTTGGGTTACCTACTTAAATGATTTGACACGGATGCAGTGGGCTCTTTGTCAAATTGTGTGGAAACAGCTACGAGATGATATAAATCCTAAGAGCCTTTTTTCTCTAATAGACCTCCACATTTCTTAAAGCCATAGGAATTTCGTTTTAGCATTTTGATTTTTGTATTGCCCCCCCAGTAAAATCACTGGTGGTAAAACCTCTTTTCCCTTTGTTTTCCTCGTTTCAGGCTTCTTACTACCTTATCACTTTTCCATATAAATCAGCATAGACCCACCTGCCTTGAGTTATTGACTAATTTAGGAGTATAGGAGTAGAATAACTTCTTAGTTTAAAAGGGGGTGGCATCATGGTAGAGATGACTGTTGATAGTATTCGAGTAAGCTTGATGAATTATCAGCGTGTGGTGATCTTGAAGGAAAAGGAGTCTAATCGCTATTTACCCATTTGGATTGGTCCCGCTGAGGCAGATGCCATCGCAGTAAAACTGCAAAATATCGAATTATCTCGTCCCTTGACCCACGATTTGTTACAATCTGTGATTACCACCTTAGGAGCTTCCGTTAACTATGTTGTGGTAAACGAACTTCAAAACGATACTTTTTATGCCAAACTTTCTCTTAATGTTGATGGCACGCAAGTTGAGGTTGATTCCCGCCCCAGTGATGCTTTAGCTCTAGCAGTGAGAGCTGGGGCACCAATATATGCTGAGGAATCAGTGCTAGACAAAGCAGGCATTATACTTGACGAAGAGGGGAGTAAACCTGTTTCCGAGGGCAAAGTTGATGAGCAAGAACTGAAGGGATTGTCAGCATATAAGGATTTCATAAACACACTTGATTTAGAGGATTTTAGGAAACGCAAATCTTAGCAAGTTGTGAATAGGAGTTTTAGTGAAAAAATGGCCAATGTCATGCAATTGCTTGCTGTTGGCTTCTATGTAGCTTTCAGCCTTCTAATACCAATGGGTATAGGTTTTTGTCTAGACAAAAGGGCATCCCATGGATTCCCCTTATTTAAACTCACTGGCTTAGTATAAGAATAATTATCGCCTTCTATAGCTTATTTCGGGTACTCCCCCAATATGCCGACAAGATACGAATTGTGTTCCACATGCTATTGATTATCTTTACGACCACGGGGTAGTAGATGATGAATAAGGAGTTCTTACCAGCATAATCGGCGTATGCCCCGCTTGTAGAACCTTATCAGCAACACTACCAAAAGCCCACTTTTTAATGCCTGCTTGCCCATGTGCTGATATGGCAACTAAGCCAGCATTGATTTCATCAGCCATATTGACAATTTCTTGGACAGCATTGCCGACTCTTACTTCAGGTCTTACCAGACATCCTGCCTGGCTGAGAGCAATACTTGCCTTTTCCAGATAATCCTTTGCTCTTCTCTTCAGTGATTCCACTCCTTGCTCCGGGTATAAGAAATAGTCCAATCCTCCAATAGTGCGAACGTGTTGCCCTGGTGCTACAACTTGAAGGAGAATAACCTCTGTTTTCAGCTTCACCCCGAGTCCTTCCACCCACGGAAGTGATGCCTCGCCAGCCTCAGAGCCATCCAGCGGAACTAGAATTTTGCTTAGCAAGCCTCCTGTACCTACTTCTGGCTGGGGACCCGTGGATCTTATGAAGACTATAGGTGCTTTCATTCCCCAAAGCAACCTGTGGGCTACACTTCCCATCATTTCTAAATCTACGACATCTTTTTCCCTAATTGCCTTCTCAGGAACTTTTCTAGCTCGATTACGAGAAATCCCGGAAATAGAGCTAAAATTATAATTGGCCACCATTCCGTAGGAAAGGGTGCTGTTCTAAATAAAACATTGAGAAAGGGGATATAGGTTATCATAAGCTGAGTGGCTATAATTACTGCGATACCTAAGAGCACCCATTTATTTGAGAAGGGACTAAAGGTAAATGCGGATTTTGTTATTGACCTGGCAGTAATAATAAAGCCTACATGTAACAGTTTGACAGCCATGAACACCGCTGTTTGTGCCTGGGTCAATCGGAATGTATCTACTGAGCTGGAAAAAGCTGGCATTCCGTAGTAATAGTATATAGCGAAGCCAGTGAGCGCCATTACCACGGAAACCAGTCCTACTTTCTCGAAAAATAAGCGATTAGCTATTTCCCCCTTGGGGTCACGTGGAGAGCTTTCAAGCAATCCCTTTTCCTTAGGCTCCATCATAAGAGGCAAGGTGAGAAATACCGAGTCAGCCAAATTTACCCACAGGATGTGTATCGGCTCCAAAGGAAGACGTAGGGCGAAAAGAGGTATAAATGGTGCCACTAATATTGCCCCCATTATCAGAAGAGCCTGTCCCCCATTTGTGGGAAGAGTATACAGGATTGCTTTTTCGAGGTTTTTCCAGGCATGTCTACCTTCCTCCACCGCCCCCACTATGCTGGCAAAGTTGTCATCAGCAAGAACCATGTCAGAGGCTTCCTTACTCACTTCGGTTCCCGTTATTCCCATAGCTACGCCAATGTCAGCAGCCTTCAGCGCTGGGGCGTCATTTACCCCGTCACCAGTAACCGCAGCAATATGTCCCCTCTTTTGCAATTGCGTTGCTATCCGTAGCTTATGCTCCGGGGCAACTCTGGCATACACCGAGACTTTGTCCACAACTTCATATAACTCCTCATCGCTCATTCTTGATAGCTCTTCCCCTGTCAATACCTTACCCTCGTCAATTCCTAGCTGTCGGGCAATAGCTTTTGCCGTCTGAGCATGGTCGCCAGTTATCATTACCGTCCTTATCCCAGCTTTCTTGCATTTGCCAACTGCCTCTATCGCCTCTTCCCTAGGTGGGTCAATCATCCCTTGAAGCCCAAGGAAAGTTAGGTTTTCTATATCTTTTGGCTCAAGTGACATTTTCTCCTTAGACACGGTCTTATATGCCATGCTGAGCACCCTCAAGCTTTCTCCCGCCATGTCATCCGCCTTTTTCAATATCTCCCTATTCCTTAAAGGCTCATTACTTCCATTAATCAGCTGACTTTGGCACATCCGTAAAACCTTCTCCGGTGAGCCCTTGACATAGATAATATTTCCCCCTTTGCCCTCATGCAAGGTAGCCATATATTGTTGCTCTGATTCAAAAGGTATCTCATCTAGTCTGGGGAGCTTTTCGGTGATACCAGCCTTGCTCGCCGAGACTACCAAAGCCCCTTCGGTGGAGTCTCCAGCAATGTTATATCTCCCTTCGTCTTCTATTAGACTAGCATTATTACATAAGTAACCGGCTCTCAAGGTTTCAACTAAGTCACTATCCTCTGGCATCAGATTAACCCTTTTGTCTCCTTGAATAAATTCCCCCCTGGGCTCGTATCCAACCCCAGTCACGCTACAGTCTCTCCCTCCACAATATACCTTTACTATAGTCATCTGATTTTTGGTGAGCGTTCCCGTCTTATCCGAGCAGATAACTGTAGCGCACCCCAGTGTCTCCGCTGCCGGTAGTTTCCTTATGAGAGCATTCTTTTTTGCCATAGCCATCGCAGCCATGGCCAAAATGGCAGCTACTATGGCTGGCAGCATCTCAGGTATTGCCGCCACAGCAAGAGCTACCGAGGCAAGGAAAGAATAGGCGAGGTCATAGCCAAACACTACTCCTAGTATAAAATTAACGGCAGCAAGGGCAAGGATAGCGATGACTAAGAACTTGGTGAAGTCGGCTATCTTTCTCTGTAGTGGGGTAAGGGTCTTGCGAGTCTCTTTCATGAGTTTGGCGATTTTACCAAACTCAGTTTGTTCTCCAGTGTCTACTACAACCCCCTGTGCCGAGCCACGAGTAATGAAGGTGCCACTAAAGGAAATACACCGCTGGTCTGCTGGCGACAAATTTGCTCTCGAAATGGGTTCAATATTCTTATCCACCGGCGTTGATTCTCCGGTAAGAGCTGCTTCGTCTGCGCTCACGTTTTTTGTATAGAACAAGCGCAAGTCTGTAGGCACTTTGTCACCAGCCTCAAGCAAAACAACATCGCCAGGAACCAATTCCCGCGATGGTATGACCTTCTTCTCTCCATCCCTAAGCACAGTGCTCTCCAGAACCATCATCTTCTTCAGCGCCTCTATAGCGGCTCCACCCTTCCCCTCCTGAATGAAACCTATTATCACATTGAGGATGACGCACCCCAGAATGACCGCCGTATCTGTCCATATGCCCATGATAGCGGTAACCAGGCCAGCAACAAGCAAGACGTATATCAGAGGGTTATGAAATTGAAGTAAGAATCGGATGACAGGTCCTTGCCCCCGGAACGTTAATTCGTTATAACCATATTTTTCCAGCCTTGCCTGTGCCTCGCTGGAAGTGAGCCCGGCATTACTAGCTTCTAAGATTTCAAAAACTTGTTCCGGTGGTAACTGATACCAACTAGTCCCATTCAGCATCGCAGATACCTCCGTTGTACTGTCTTCTCTATCGGCTTTTCAAATCCCTCCACCATGACCATCATGCCACCGATAAAGATGATGGTTTGCCAGTTTACGCCATGAGACTCTATGTGCTCATGTCCAGGTACCCAGAACTTTAGTTGACCAAGCTGCTCAAGGTTCAAAACGTGATAAACTCCCTCCGTGCTTTGCAAGATACCAAAGAAGATGATAACGAAGATAAGAGCAGCACCGATAAGAGCAGGGATAAAACGATGCACCTTGCCACTAATGATAGTAATAAACATCGCCACGAAGATTACAATGGCAAGGATTTGGGCTAATGTCATTGCTAATCCAGCTCCAGTAACAGTTTAGCTTGAGACAATTTGGTTAGTTCCAACCCCCTTCTTAAGAGCGTTTATCAATTTCTCAAATTCCCTTCCTGCAGAGCTAGCAAATAGCCTTAAAGCTACTATACCTCAGAAAAACTAAAGTATAGCGAAGATAAGACATAAAAACTACTATGGATTCCTTCTTTGGTAAATCTTTTCTATGAACAGGTAATACCAAATGATCACTTCCTAGCAAAACTAAAGGAGAGATGTAGTGGCGGCACTACATTGAGAAGTCCCTTAAATACTCACAGGGAAAGGCTACTGATAACCACCCGAGACAGATACTGCTGAAGCTGCCCTCCGTCGCTCCTCAGCTAGATTGAAGGTAGCTGAGAGAAAACGCCGCTAGAGAGAAATGACGCAACGGAACCAGTTCAATTACACTATTTCTAACCTGACTCTAATATCGTCCTTGGCTGCCTTTACTCGAAGCAAGGTACGCATTGCTTCAGCTACTCGTCCTTGCCTACCAATAACCCTGCCTTTATCCTCAGGGGCAACTTCCAACTTAATCAACAAACCCATGTCACTGTCTTCCTCGGTGATGACCACTTTATCAGGTTCCGCCACAATAGCTTTAACGATGTAATCTACCAAGTCTTTCATTCTACCTCCATAACAATTAATCTTGTGAACTTCCGCTCACAAACTAGAATGAGATTGTTTCTATTTATTCAACTTCTTTTTTGTAGCTTTGCTGCAAGACTGTTGCTCAAATTTATCCGTAATGCCTAATTTGCGGAGTAAGCTGCTCACCGTATCTGTAGGCTGAGCTCCGCAATTAAGCCACTTTAAAGCCTTTTCTTCGTTAATATCAATACCAGCAGGGTCGAGCAAAGGATTGTAATGTCCAATAATCTCAATGAAGGCGCCATCACGTGGTGAACGGCTATCAGCTACTACAACCCGATATGCCGGCCTATGCTTCCTTCCTACCCTGCTTAATCTGATTTTAACCATTTAATTTGGATATTATCCCCCAGACAGTTGCATTTGTCAATCACTTTGCCCTTAAAGT
>CAZEQL010000051.1:4829-6642 GCA_964514415.1 uncultured Dehalococcoidales bacterium | reverse complement strand
AGTTCGTTGTGTATAACAATCCCAGACATTCTCTAAGCCTTTCTTCAGTTCCTCAGCAGGATAAACGAAAACAGGGATTTTATTGTTTCTCCAGGATTTCCACGAAGGCTTTTTGAAGTAACTGGCAAGAATTGGAGCTTATTCCAAGCTGATTTCCCCTTCCTCAAAGAGCTTCATTGACGGATAAAACTTGGCTTATTTTTTGTTTTATATCAAAGGGCAAGTTTGAGGTAATTTGTTTTATTTGCTGTGTCTTTTAAAATAACTTCTCCCAATTCAGGTAAGTTCTTTCACTCCTGCGAGCAAGCTTGCCAATGAGGATTATTTTCTCATTATCGTAAACTTTATAGACTATTCGATATGGACCAACACGAAACCTGTAAACATTAGAGGCCAGAGCTTTAATGCCGCTTGGCCTAGGATTTTCAGCAAGCCTTCTTGTCTGATTAATAATTCTTTCCCGGTCTCCCATCGGAATTTTGGCAAGCTCTTTTTCAACCTTAGAGCTTGCCACCCGTAGCTCATACATTTAAGCTTTTTTCTCCGTCTCTTTCACAACATCATCAAATAACCGTCCTCCAGTTCTTCGGTATTCGTTCTCAGCTTCCATCATAGCTTGTAGATCCTCTCTGTCTTCCTCAGCCTCCAATCTTTCAAGCCATTCTCGGAATGCCTCAGTAGTGATTTCTCGAATCGACTTACCTTGCTCAACAGCAGCAATCTTTATTGCTTTAAGGAGTTCCTCGCTCCCTAAATCTACAGTTATTCTTGTTCCTTTAGCCATACTCGCCTCCTGTATTTGCATATTTATGCATTTACATTATAACATAAAGACATAAAAATGGGTAACTGCTATGCAAGGACTATTTCACCTGAAAAATGGTCTTAAATTTTCGGCAACCACTTCGGGCAAGGTATCTACGACCCGTACATCACACAGTCGTTTCAGCGGGTCAGTATCGTTGGTATAGACATTCCCTGAATATAAACTGGATTTCATTAAAACCTCGCGGGGCGAAGCTGGCTATCATGGATAAATAACCACCATCATAAATAAATCTTTCATCAATCTCTCTTTCCCGTTCCACCAATTCTTCCAAGTAATTCCGACGATTACGGTTAAAGTATTCCTCGCTTCTCTCTAGCAGTTCAGCTTGGATTGGCAATGGCTCACTTTCCACCAAAATTTGGCTATAGGGATGTATTATGCTCCCAGCACTGGGCGGCATATAATTCTAGATATAGATAGACCAAATCGCTTGCTTGTCATTTCCATATACTGAAAGGATACACTTTTTGCTGGCAATCAAATTATCTTCAAGCATCCTGGTGCTGAAGGCATCTAAATCAGGGAAATGCGCCCGGCTTATGATTCCAACAGCATGATTCTCACCAACTGGATTCAAATTGGGGAAAATTAAGGTCTCCCCCAGCTTTATCCTTCCCTCCTGGCATACGTTCTGGGGTAATTTGGGTGTTTTCTCTTCTACACGCTCGAGACAGAATGGACATGTTTCCCCTGTCCTGGCAATTATTCCGCTAAGGTTAACCACATCACCAGCTTGCTTAACTCTTTTGGCTCTAGCAGGATTTATTCGGCATTGCACCTGGGTTAGAGGATCGAATCGATATTCCACTCCGTTCCTGACGAATTTTCCAAATTCCATGGCAACTTACAATACTTTATAATATAAGGTTAGTAAATGTCTTCAGATTTAGACCGACGAATTACGACCTTAGCTCAGTGGATGTTTGAGGCAAAACATCTGGTGGTATTCACAGGTGCCGGCATCAGCACAGAATCAGGTTTGCC
>CAZEQL010000051.1:0-4729 GCA_964514415.1 uncultured Dehalococcoidales bacterium | reverse complement strand
TTTCCCGATTTAGTTACCTGTCCTTTTTGCGGCGGAAAATTGGCTTCCAGCGTGGTTAACTTTGGTCAGCCTCTGCCTCGCAAGGCGTTAGCAGATTCCTACTGGCACTCAGAGCATTGCGACCTTTTCCTGGTTGTTGGTTCCAGCCTTGTAGTTACCCCTGCTGCTGACATGCCCAAAGTAGCTCTGGAACATAGCGCCCGATTGGCAATTATCAATCAAGGTGAAACTCTATTTGACCGCTCATCGCATCTACGATTCTGGGAAAATATAGGAGAAGTCCTGCCTCCAGCGGTGGCTCAGCTAACAGAACTAATGAAAAAAGTTCACAGCAGTCAGCACTTAGCTGATAACTGAAGGCTGAAAGCTCTAAGAATATAATCCACTATGACTATTCAAGAAAAGCTCTCTCAAGTGCCAAGCTATTCCCAGGAGCTGGGACTGGACTTAACCCAAGAAGCAGACAGGTTTAAGTGGTTTCTGGCCTCAATCCTTTTTGCCAAAAGGATTTCCTCTCAAATAGCCAAAACGACGTATAAAGAATTTGAAAAGGAGGGGATTGTAACATCTGCGAGCATCACAAATGCTGGCTGGAACAAACTAGTAGAGATAGTAGACTCTGGGGGCTACGTTCGTTATGACTTCTCCACAGCATCAAACTTGCTGGAAATAGCAGCTAGTTTGAAAGACAGGTATGGTTCATTAGATAATTTATATGTTCAGGCAAAGAACAGCAAGGAATTGGAGAAAAGGCTGCTTGAATTCAAAGGCGTAGGGCCTACCACGGTGAATATCTTTTTAAGGGAACTGAAGGGAATCTGGGAAAAGGCAAAACCACAGCTTTCCCCAATCGCCAGGGAAGTGGCTTCCAAACTCGGACTAACTGAAGAGGAGTTAGAAGCTTTAAGCGTAGAGTCTGCTCTGGTAAGAATAGGTCTGGAGTTTTGCAAGGGCAGGAAGTGCTCCCTCTGCCCGGTGAGAGAAGAATGCTCTAAATCACCATAACTGGGGCAAGAAACCAAATGCTCCCCACCCCAGGTAAGCCTCGATGAGGCATCTAATCAATCGTCCAGCCCAACAAGCAAGAATAAATTTCCACAGAGGAAACCGGAATGAGCCTGCGACAATTCCCAAAAGGTCAAAAATAAAAATGGGCAAAAGAGCAAAAACGAAAATAGCAAAGCTCCCATATCGCTTTAGCCAAAATTCGGCCTTCTTATATCTCTCCGAATTCGCATCAAGAATTACCTTTCTTCCCAAATAGCCGACAAGATAACCGCTGAGCTCACCTATAGTAGCTCCTACACTGCTTATGAGACCAAGCCATAAAGGATTTAAAGTAGTCCCTGCTGCAATAATAACCGCTTCCCAGGGAAGGGGAAGCATTATAGTGACACAGGAAAGGCTTACTAGAAAGACCCCCAGATAACCATAACGAAGCAAATTTTCCAAGCTTAAGTAAGAACGAGCGAGGAAGAAGAGCCCGAGGGAAAGAGCAAGAACGAGAATAAAGGCTGATATCTGGAAGGATCTACGAGTTATAACCTTCTCCCGAAGGAATTGAATCCTGGGAATGAAGCTCACTTCAACCAAACTATATCATAATTTCGGCTGTTTCTTATCAATGATGCGCCAGATGAATCATTCTCTTTCTCCAAATATCTTAGTTCCTATCCTAACTATGTTGGCACCTTCCTCTATGGCAATCTTATATGAATTTGTCATCCCCATTGAAAGGTATCGCATCTCTACATTAGGTAAGTCAAGTTTCCTAATCTTTTCGAATATCTTTCTTGTTTCCACAAAATAAGGCCTGGCATCTTCAGGGTCTCCAAAACGAGGTCCCATAGTCATAAGTCCCATTACGCTGATGTTTCCAAAGCTGGAGAGCTTCCTCACTAGCTGCTCAGCATTCTCTGGAAACACACCAAATTTTTGCTCTTCTCTTCCACTATTTATTTCAATTAATACTGGCATTACTTTGCCAATTTGGGCACACTTCTTATCAATTTCCTGTGCTATCTCTAAAGAATCTACAGTTTCTATCATGTCGAACATTTCCAACATCTTCTCCCGCACATTATGTTTTTGTAGGGTTCCGATGAAGTGCCATTTTGCTCTCTTTCCCACCACTTCATATATTCTTTTTGCTTCCGAAATGTAATTCTCTCCTATGATTGTAACCCCGGCCTCAACTGCTTCCAGAGCCTCCTGAGGTGTCTTTGCTTTTGCCGCTGCCACCAATTCAACCCCATCTGGCAATTCAGCCAATACGCTTTGAACGTTTTGCTTAATCATTGTGAATTATAGCTACCACTCAGCTTTACAGCTTTGTCTTTAGCCACTGTTCTTTGACTATCTGAGGACCTACCCGAAGTGAGCCGCCAGGGACTCGAACCCTGAACCGGCTGATTAAGAGTCAGCTGCTCTTCCGATTGAGCTAGCGGCCCGAGAGTGAATACATATTACCACTAGAAAGGACGAGAAACAAGCTTAAAAAGCAACTCCCACCTACCCTAAAAGGGCAAGTGGGAGCGAAATAGTCCCTGGAGCATTTAGACTATGGCATAAACTATCTGAACATTGACCGTAATTTTCAATTCGCCAGGACTTATGGAAGTTGTGGGGGCTGGAGGAACCGCGTTCTCACTGCAAACATCTCTTGAGAGTGGTGGCCCATAGATAGCACCCTCGGAAATATAAATGGGCTTACCCAATTTAACGCCAGCTAAATCAGCTAATTGCTCTGCTTTATTTTTAGCATCTTCTATTGCTTTAGCCCGTGCTTCCTCATAATATGATGTCGGGTCATCTACAGTAAAGCTTATACCCTGAATTCTGGTGTAATCACCACCAGCCTTGGCCACAGCGTCTATGATAGTACCAGCTTTATCCACTTCTCTTATCTTAGCCGATACCACGTTGGTCACTCGATAGCCAATGATTTCCTCCTTCTCATCTTTGACCCACTTGGTTATGGGGTAAACGCTGTATCGCTGTGTCTGGATATCCTTCTCAACTAGGCCATTATCTTTCAATGCCTTCATTATCTTATCCATCGCCTCGCTTGCCTGCGATTGAGCTTCAGCTACCGTATCTGCCCGAGCTTCGATACCTAGGCTAAGCATGGCTATGTCGGGAACTGCCATTGCTTCTCCTTGGCCAGTAACCCATACCCCGGTGTTTTGTTGCTGTGCAACGCAAGTAACTCCCTGACCACCCCCCTGAGCGCAACCGACCATACCTAATGCCAGCACCACTGCCAAACAAGGAATTAACCACCTAACCTTCTTCATTCTTACAAAACCTCCTTTCATGAAGTATCTTCTTGTTTGATAAAACGAATATATTGGCTTTTGGTTTACCTCCAGTGGTAGAATAGCTTTCACTAATGAAATTCCTCCGCGAGGTCGGCATAATCATTCTCATCGCTATCGCCATCTTTGTCACCTTTAAACTTACCATCCCAAACTACGAGGTGCGCTATTCTAGCATGATGCCGACCATTGAGCCAGGTGAATTAATTATAGTGAATAAGGTAAGTTATCACTTCTCAGGACCCGAACGGGGAGATATAATTGTGTTCAAGCCGCCGCTGCCAAATAACACTGATGAGCGATTTATCAAACGAGTTATCGCCCTGCCAGGTGATACTGTAGAGGTTAAAGACAACAAAGTTTTTGTCAATGGCGTCCCTTTAGAAGAAGAATATATTATGGAGTCACCTCATTATACTATGCTTCCTAGAGCAATACTTGAAGGCGAATACTTTGTCCTTGGGGATAATCGCAACAACAGCAATGATTCTCATGGTGGCTGGACAGTTCCCCGCAAAAGCATCATTGGCAAAGCTTGGTTTGTTTACTGGTCACCGAGTAAGTGGGGAGTAATAAAACATTACAACTATCCAGAATTAAATGAAATCGGTGAGCAAGCGGCAGTAATTTGCAGCTTAGCAAGGGGTATAACTTGAGTGATGAAGTGTTAGAGATATTCAAGACGACAGGAGCGATAAAAGAAGGCCATTTTCTCCTCGCTTCTGGTCTACATTCTCCGGTGTACTGGGAGAAGTTTCGCATCTTGCAGTACCCTCATTACACTGAGAAGCTGTGTCATCTCATTGCACGGCATTTCAAAGAGCAAAAAATAGAAGTAGTTGCTGGACCAACCACCGGTGGTATTATCCTTGCTTTTGAAACCGCTCGACAGTTAGGTGTGAGAAGCATCTTTGCCGAAAAGGAAGGGGAAGTAAGAGCCTTTCGTCGTGATTTTAATATTACCCCTGGTGAACATGTTCTCATCGTTGATGACATCCTGACCACGGGAGGTTCAATTAGAGAAACGATGAGCGCTGTAAACAAACTTGGCGGGACCATCATTGGAATTGGAGTACTTGTTAATCGCAGTCAGGAAAGGGCGGATTTCGGCGTGCCCCTTTTCAGTTGTCTTCATGCTCCTACCACAGTTTATTCGCCTGAGCGATGTCCCCTCTGCGCTACTCATATTCCTTTGGTCAAGTCCGGTGGGCAAATCTAGCTAAGGAAGCATGCTTAATAATTCTGCCTGTCATTCTGAGTGTAGCGAAGAATCCTTCACCATACTCAAGGTGACAGCTAAACATTTGTGAATGCACTTGCTTGACACTAAAGATAAGAAAACCTAGAATATCCGAGCATGCCGAGGTAGCTCAGGTGGTAGAGCAGCGGACTGAAAATCCGCGTGTCAGCAG
>CAZEQL010000050.1:0-7371 GCA_964514415.1 uncultured Dehalococcoidales bacterium | reverse complement strand
GAGCCTGATGAATCAGGCAACTACAGCAGAGAACACAAGGTGAGTTTTGGTATTTAAATTTGGAATTTTGGATTTGTTTGGGATTTAGAGCTTAGATATTAGAAATTGAAGTAAGGAGATATTTTTTTACATTTTGAACTGTAATTTTGATATTGTTTGGGATTTAAGGTTTATTGTTCATGCTTAAAGAAAAACTTGCTATTTGTCTGCGAGAAGCAGCACTTAAGGCGCAGCAACAGGGCAGTCTTACTGCCACAACATTACCCGAAGTAGCAGTGGAGCGTCCACAAGACCCTGAGTATGGGGATTTTGCTTCAAGTCTCCCCTTGAAGCTAGCTCGCTCCATGAGGATGTCTCCTATGGCCATAGCCGAGAAAGTATCTGAGCATATATCGCCTCCGCCCGAAATTGACAGGGTTTTGATTGCCCCGCCAGGCTTCATCAACTTCACTTTACGAGATGATTGGCTAAGTAAACAAGTGGAATTGATCCTGGATGAAGGTAACACCTATGGTGGCATTGACCTGGGTAAAGGCAGTCGTATTCAAATTGAGTTTGTCAGCGTTAACCCTACTGGACCCCTCCACGTGGGTCATGGCCGCGGTGCTGTTTTAGGTAGTACCTTAGCTAACGTCCTCACCGCTGCTGGTTATTCTGTAGAAAGAGAATATTACTTAAACGATATGGGTAACCAAATAGACAGGTTTGGTCGTTCTCTCTATATTCGTTACCAGCAATGTCTGGGCAAGGAAATTACCATGCCCTCGGATAGCTATCTCGGTAGTTACATAACTGACTTGGCAGAAGAAATCATTCAGGAACAAGGGGATAGATTTTCCCTCTCATTCGAAGGGAGAGGGTTGGGTGAGGGTGAATCGTCATTGCAAGCCGAAGGCGAAGCAATCTCAAAACTGGCTGAAATCGGGCTTGCCAAAATAATTCAAGGAATTAAAGAAGACCTCAAGCTACTAGATATTGATTTTGATGTTTGGTTCAGTGAAACAAGCCTTTATCGTCCTGAGCAAGGCGAAGGATCTCAATACCAGAAAGCTATGGCATTGCTACAAAGTGGAAACTACGTAGTTAAAAAAGAGGACGCCATTTGGTTTGAATCGCTCTCACTTGGTGAAGATAAAGATAATGTTCTGGTGCGTAGCGATGGCTCTCCTACTTATTTCGCCTCTGATATCGCCTACCACTACAACAAGTTTCTGGAGCGAAAATTTGACACTGTGATTGACATTTGGGGAGCCGACCATCAAGGACATGTCCCTCGAATGAAAGCAGCGATTAAAACTCTAGGAGTAGACCCTGAGCGGCTTAAAGTAATTATCTGCCAGTTAGTTACCCTGCGACGAGGAGAGGAAATAGTTAAGGTTTCCAAACGCGGCGGCGATATTATCACTTTGCGAGAAGTAATAGATGAAGTGGGTTCAGATGCCTGCCGCTTCATATTCCTCTCCCGCTCTGCTGACAGCCAGATGGATTTTGATATGGAGCTGGCTAAGAAGCAATCAGTAGATAATCCCGTGTACTATGTTCAATACGCTCACGCCCGAGTTGCCAGCATCCTCCGATTAGCTAAGCAGAGAGAAATTGATTATAGCCAAGGTGATATCTCTTTGCTCTCAAGTAAGCCAGAGCTAACCCTGATCCGCCACTTAATACTCCTTCCTGAAATAGTAGAGCGTGTGTCGACTACTTTGCAGCCTCACCACTTGCCTTATTATGCCCAGGACTTAGCCACTGTTTTCCACAGCTTTTACAAGCAGTGCCGGGTTATCTCCAAAGATGAAGAGCTGACCAAAGCTCGTCTCAAGCTAGTCAGCGCAACTCAGATAGTCCTGGCAAAAACTCTCCACCTCATGGGCATGACAGCCCCGGAAAAGATGTGATGCGCTTTAGCTAGAGACTATAAATAGTGTATTTCCACATAAAACATCAACTAAAACTCACTTTGTTTTCTCTGCTGTAGTTGCCTGATTCATCAGGCTCTTATTGCCCAATAAATTGGGCAACTACATTATCATATTGTTTTGAATTTTTGTCACTAGTGCTTCGATATTGCTTAGTATTTCGTATTTCGTGCTTAAGATTTCTCTTGTCTGTAGGGTCGGGGCTTGTCCCCGACCAATGTATGAAAGCGTAGCAATCTTATGCCCTCATCTGTCATTGCGAGTTTCCCCTATCATTGCGAACGAAGTGAAGCAATCTCAGCGCAGAATGTCATCCTGCGTCCTTCATTTCCCGTCATTCTGAGCCCTTCGCTTTTTGTCATTCTGAGGGAGCAAAGCGACCGAAGAATCTCACTCAGGGTAAACTCCGCGAAGGGGAAGCAAAACAATCGCACCTCCATATACGGGAGATTGCCACGTCGCCTGCGGCTCCTCGCAATGACAGGCGTGGTATTCGCTCGCCGAATCCACGGATTGAGATTTCCTCATATCCATTGCGAGCCACCTCGAAAAAGACTATTATATAGCCGGGGTACGGAAGTCCACACTGGCAATATTTATTTGTGTCGCAAAGGAGGTTTGCATGAATACTAAAGAGCTGTTCAATAGAGAAGTTCTGGATGTAAGCGCCAACAAGATAGGCAAGGTGGTTGATATGGATTTCGATATGCAACAAGGAATTATCAACCATATCGTGGTAAAGGCAGGGCTGGTTAAGAAATATCATATCGCCCTGGACAAAATAGAGAAAATCGGCGATAAAATAATCCTGAAGGTTGAAGATGCCGACCTATAAAGGAAGTCATAATGACCTGCAGATAGTTATAAAGATAAAAGAGGCAAAAATGACAACCAAAAGAATGAGCTACATAATATTGACGATGATAATCGCACTCCTCATTTTTGTTCCGGTAATGGGAGCCAATGCGGCGGCAGGCTTGAGGTAAATTGTCTTACTATGATCCCACTAGTCCGTGATTTGTTGATTTGGGTATCGCCGTTTCGGGAGAAACCGATATAGCAAGCTTGACCACGGGAGTAGACGGTACGATATACGATGGAACCAAAGGAACATATAGGAGTGGACATGGGGGCCACTTTTTCTATTATAACCCGCCAGCAGGCCCTTTTACTGGCACCCTTTCGGACTTGGGTAAGGCAGTGTCAGGTGAAGGTGATATCTACTCACTTACCCCGGGTACAGGCGATGGGGTCTATGGAGGAACTGCAAGGAATGGGCATTTATTTTTATACCAGCCTCCACCGGTAGTGGTGAAGCTTATCCCGTGAACGAGCTGGCTATTTTGGCACCCTGGCTTGCCTTGATTGTAGCGATTATGGCTGGTGCGACCACAATTTGGAGGCGTCGTAGAACACAAAGATAGGCTTTTAGCTGTCAGAGGCATTCTATTTTCATGCCAAGGCTCAATGCTTGCTAGAGCCCTTGCTCTTTATACTGCTGGGCTAACTTAGCATAAGTCTCCGGACCACCCTGCACCCACCATAGTTGCTGTGGTGAAGCTTCACCTCGGATTTTTCCAGGAACACCGGCAACAAATGACCTGCCTGGAATTTTCATTCCCTGCCCCACTAAACAGCCAGCGCCAATTACACAAAAATCACCAATTTCTACATCATGGAGAGCGGTTGAGTTCATACCCATGAGAACGTTATTTCCAATTTTATGGCAATTAAGGACAGCACCATGACCGATTTGCACGTTGTTCCCAATGACAACGTCTCCGATGCCAGAGGGCGACCCCGAATGGATAACACAGTTGTCTTCCACGGCGGTATTCCTGCCAATTTTTATCTTACCAAAATCGCCTCTGATTACTGCACCAGGCCATACACTGGAATTCTCACCAATTTCTACATCACCAACAATATAGGCCGCTTCACTGATAAAAGCGGATTCAGCTATTTTTGGCGTCTTGCCATTAAAACTTCTAATCATGTTGCCTCCCGGGTGAGTTATGGTACACCTCGAACGCTAAAGATTTCAATCTTTGACTTTCTTAGCTAAATACTTCAAAATTTACATTTCAAGGAGTTTGTAGAAAAATGACTCAATTGGAGCTAGCCCGAAGGGGAACTGTTTCACCCCAGGTGAAATATGTAGCTGAAAAGGAAAGAGTAGAGATAGATTTCGTCTTACAAGGCTTGAGTAAAGGTGAAATTATAATTCCAACCAACGCTAATCATACAAATCTGGTTCCCTGTGGCATAGGTAAAGGACTAAGTACCAAGGTCAACGCTAACATAGGTACATCCTCTGACTCTTTTGACATAGACACAGAACTTAGAAAATTACAGGCTGCTATCGCCTATGGCAGTGATACAGTCATGGATTTGAGCACAGGGGGAAATATTCCCGCTATCAGGAGGGCTATCCTCAGTGCTAGCCCCCTACCCATAGGAACTGTGCCCATCTATCAAGCAGGTATTGAAGCTATTGATAAGCATGGGGCCATTGTAAATATGACCGCTGATGATATTTTCGCCGTAATCGAAGAGCAAGCCAAAGACGGCGTTGATTTTATGACCCTCCACTGCGGGGTGACTCAAGCATCAATAGCAAAGCTGCGCAACCAGGGTAGAATAACTGATATAGTCTCCCGAGGAGGTGCCTTTATTACTGCCTGGATGCTACACAACGAGAAGGAAAATCCCCTATATCAATATTATGATGATTTGTTAGACCTGGCTCATAAATATGATTTCGCCTTGAGTTTAGGTGATGGCTTGCGTCCAGGATGTCTCGCCGATGCCACCGACAGAGCTCAGGTTGAAGAGTTAATTATCCTTGGTGAGTTGGTAAAGCGTGCCATGGAAGCTGGCATCCAGACTATGGTGGAAGGGCCTGGGCATTTGCCACTAGATCAGGTAGCTAACAACGTCCAATTAGAGAAGAGTCTTTGCCATGGAGCGCCTTTCTACGTCCTGGGGCCTTTGGTGACTGATATAGGGGCTGGCTATGACCACATCACTGGCGCCATCGGGGGCGCTATTGCTGCCGCCGCCGGTGCAGATTTCTTATGCTATGTTACCCCCTCAGAGCACCTTTCTCTTCCTGATGTGGAGGATGTAAAAGAAGGAGTAATCGCCTCCCGCATAGCCGCTCACGCCGGTGATATTGTTAAGGGTGTAAAGGGCGCCAGGGAACGGGATGAAAAAATGGCCAGGGCTCGCAAAGCCCTTGATTGGGAGACTCAAGCTAAATTATCTTTAGATCCAGAACACGCGCAACGAATTCATAGCAAACTTCCCACTACTGGGGCAACCTGCAGCATGTGTGGCAAGTATTGTGCCATGGCAATAGTGGATAATTATCTACGTAACTCAACAAGTAAGCCTTGAGGAGGAAACCCAATGCACTTAATTATTGATGGCTATTCCAATAATCAGAAAATTCTCCAGGATAAAGATTATCTTCATAACTGGCTAGAAAGCTACCCTTCCAGAATCGGCATGACCAGGATTTCACCACCATATGTCCTGAGATATACAGGGGAGGATTGTGGAATATCGGGGTTTGTTTTCATTGCCGAAAGCCATATCAGCATTCATACTTTTGCTGAGCGTAATTATGTCAATATAGATGTTTTTTCTTGCAAAGATTTTGATGCTGAGAAAGCAATCAAGGATTTTCAAGACGGATTCCAGCTAATTAAATCGCGGACTTACTTAATTGACAGAGAATGGTCGCAATCAGAACCTGTAGCGGTTAGTCCCCAACAATTTATTTATCATGAGGAACCACAGTTATCACCCTGACCCTGAACGAGGTGAAGGGGAACCTTTCCTGCCCCCTCGGGTATTTGCTGGATTAGCGCCGCCCTATTCAAATTTGCAACAAGCCAAGGCTGTAATCCTGCCCGTCCCTTACGACAGCACTACAGAGTGGCGAAGTGGAACCCGCGAAGGCCCCCAAGCTATCATCGATGCCTCTCAATATCTAGAGCTTTATGATTTAGAACTAGACCGAGAGACATACAAAGTTGGTATTCATACCTTACCTCAGGTAGAGCCAGTGTTGAGCAGCCCTGAAGATATGATTCACAGGGTTTATCAAGTAACTAAAGAATTAATACAGAAAGAGAAGTTTGTGGTGATGTTAGGTGGCGAACATTCACTTAGCCTTGGAACGGTTCAAGCTTTTAAGGAAGTATTCCCTAAACTTTCTGTATTACAATTAGACGCTCATGCTGACCTTCGAGATAATTACCTGGGAACAAGATACGGCCAGGCTTGTGTTATGCGTCGCGTTTTCGAGCTTTGCCCTATTGTTCAGGTGGGAGTTCGCAGCCTTAGCTGGGAAGAGAAACAGTTTTTAAACCAGAACAAGCTGACGCCATTCTATATGTCTGATTTAACCTCAAATACAATTTCTACTGACCAGATAGTAAACTCGCTCAGCCAAGAGCTTTATGTCACCATAGATGTGGATGTTTTAGACCCTTCAATTGTGCCCGCAGTAGGTACTCCCGAACCTGGTGGTATGCAATGGCAACAGATCTTGGACATCATAAAATCAGTAGCTCTTCATAGGCATATAGTTGGCTTTGATTTAATGGAATTCTGTCCTCGAGAAGGCCCATCTTCCTGTGCTTTTTTGTTGGCTAAACTAGCTTACAAGCTCATTGGCTATGCTATACCGCAAGAGTAAGGATGAAGGATAGTATAGGTTTAGGTAAAATCCTTGGCATTCCGTTGCGCCTCCATTACACATGGTTTATCATCTTTGTTTTGGTAACCGCTTCACTAGTGCTTTCCTTCTCTGGTGATTATCCTATAGAACAGCGAGTAGGTTTAAGCATATTAACCAGTATTCTCTTCTTCGGTTCTATAATCATCCATGAACTGGCTCACAGCATTCTTGCTATGCGTAACGGCATCCCCGTTAAAGGGATCACTCTTTTTGTCTTTGGCGGTGTTTCCCAGATAGCCAAGGAAGCAACTCACCCCAGGGCGGAACTTTTAATAGCGGTAGTCGGACCCCTGGCCAGCTTAGCTATGGCCGGCATTTTTTATGGATTACATTTTCTAGTGCATGGGCTTTTAGCTGCCTTTATGTGGTGGCTAGCTATAGTAAATGTGGCCTTAGCTGTGTTTAACTTGATTCCTGGCTTCCCTTTAGACGGAGGTAGAATATTTCGCGCTATTATATGGCACAGAACAGGCGATTACCGCAAAGCAACAAATGTTGCCAGTAAGGTAGGACAGGGGATAGCTTACGCATTTATCATTGGTGGCATCGCTATTATGTTTGCTCAGCAGCTATGGTTCAATGGCCTGTGGCTCATATTCATTGGTTGGTTTCTACACGACGCCGCTAGAGCTAGCTACCAATAAGTCTGAGCTAGTTCAGATAGATGGGTGACATGTCAGGCAATTCTTCCTAGCGAGCATAAGG
>CAZEQL010000049.1:0-7853 GCA_964514415.1 uncultured Dehalococcoidales bacterium | reverse complement strand
ACTATCATTATGTAGCCTGCACTGAGGATAACAGAGTAGTCAGAGGCAAGCTTTCTGCCGCTGGCGAAGAAGCCGCCACTGATATGTTGGCCTATAGCGGCTATCGAGTGCTTAGCCTCAGAGGAGTTACACCATTTCTCCAGGCTGAAAAATTAACTGCTCGCTTTTCCCACATAAACCCAATGGAGATAGTAATGTTCACTAGGCAATTAGCCTTGTTGCTGGAATCGGGCATCGATGTTGTTACCTCCTTAGAGCTATTACAGGCTCAATCGACTAACCGCAGCTTGAAGAAAATAATTGGCGAGGTAGTTGATGATGTTCGTGGTGGCACCCCTTTATCTCAAGCTCTGGATAAGCATCCTCGTGCCTTTCCCCCATTTTATCATCGGCTGGTATCCGTGGGGGAGAAAACGGGAAGTCTGGAGGTGGTACTAAGACGAGCCGCTGATTATATGGAGAGAAGCGCTACGACCCAAAAAAGCGTCAAGAGCGCCTTAGTTTATCCCGCCATCCTTTTTGCTCTGGCCATTATAGTTATCGGAGTATTAATCGCTTTTGTCCTACCTGCCTTCACCAGCCTATACGCTTCTTTTAATGTTCAATTACCGGCAGCAACCAGAGTGTTTCTCGCCGGCACCGAGTGGCTACGGAGTTACGGCCTCTGGCTCCTGCTAGGGATAGTGGCTATCCTAGTTGCAGGATACGCCTATACCAAAACGCCAGCGGGAAGATTGCATTGGGGTAAATTAGCCCTCAGCTTTCCCCACATCGGGCATATCAATCTTCTCAACGAGCTTTCTCGCTGCTGCCGCAGTATGGCGTTGTTGTTCGGTAGTGGCTTACCCTTACCTGAAATAATGACCATGGTAATTCAAGGCACTAATAATAAAGCTATGGAAGTGGCATTAACTGAGGTGCAGCAGGGCATGATTGCCGGTGGAGGCTTATCTGGTCCCATGACAAAGAATAAGCTTTTTCTGCCCCTTATGGTGCAGATGACCGCCGTAGGCGAGGGCACGGGTAACCTGGATAACACCTTAACCACCGTGGCTGAGAGCTATGAAGTCGAGGCAGATGATAAAACTAAGTCTATGGTTGCCCTCATTACCCCCGCTATGACCATAATCATTGGTTTAATAGTCGGCTTTATCGCTCTGGCTTTGCTTTCGGCTATGTATTCCATCTACGGTCAGGTAAGCATTTGAGTATAGAGTAAATGTTTAAATGTAGTGTGAGGCTTTAGCCTCGTGCAAAATAACAAGATGGCTACGGAAAAGGCGGTGAGATTCGACAAGAAAAAATGCTTGATTATATAGTTGCCCAATTTATTGGGCTTCGTAGAGCTCTCCTCTCCCTTGACGGGAGAGGATTAAGGTGAGGGTGAGTTTACCTGATTCAGCAGGCAACTACAGGAGGGTAAATTCTAAAGGGAAATCAAAAGACAAAATGCGATAGGTGATGAGTGAAAAGTAATGAGTAAAGAGTGATTACCGATTACCCATTACCCATCACCCATTACTTTATTTGACTTTTATCTTTGATTTTTGGTATCTGTTAGGATTTAATTAGGAGACAAAGGCTTCTAAAATAGCCCAAGTTGAGGGGTAATGTTATGAAAAGAGCTGCAACACCTGAGAAAAGCTGGACTGGTGCGATTACCCCTGACCCATCGGGGTAAGCAAAGATTAGACTAGAAGAAAGAGTGAAATTACCGAGGATTACAGGGAAGGAGGCAGAGCAAGCGTTATTAAAAGCGGGTTGGTATCTCCATCATTCTAAGGGAGCTCACTTTTACTATAAACATCCAAACTTCTCAGGGAAGAGAGTGACTATTCCGATGCATGGTGGAGAAACTCTAGCACCCAAGACTCTCAAGAGTATATTGGAACAGGCTGGCTTGAGTGTGGAGGATTTTATCGAGTTACTTTGAGGAGATTTAAAATGGTGAGTTATAAAGTGGTCCTAGAATATAATGAGGGTTACTACACAGTAACAGCGCCTGCTTTGCCTGGATGCGTTACTCAAGGACGAACGAAAGAGGAAGCCCTTAAACACGCTAAAGAGGCTATACAAGGCTATTTGGAATCCTTGCAGAAAGATGGGATTACTGTGCCCAAAGATGTAGAGCTTGCAGAAATAGCTGTAACAGTTTAGCCTTCTTAACACTTACTAAGGAAGGATAATGAGATTGCTGAATAAAATAACCAAGATTCTCCGGGGTAGCTCTAGGGGTGTAAGCGCCATCGAAGCCATAGTAGCCCTGGGAATTCTGGGCGTAGTGGCGGTTGCTTTCCTCAGCGGCGTGGGCACCTCTCTTAAAGCCGTAGGCGTTGCCGATGAGAGGTCAGTAGCCCAAAGCTTAGCTACGAGCCAGATGGAGTATGTTAAAAGCCAGGATTACTCCACTGATGCTTGGGCTTACAGAATTTATCGAACTGATACTACTCATCATGGGCGTGTTCAATTACCACCGGGAAAGCCATCTTGGTGGGATGTTCCCAATCCCCCCAACCCTCCCGAGCTATCTGAGGATTACACTGGCTGGGCTATTGAAGCCAAAGCTGAAGATTTTGATGCCGATGACGATGGCGACATTGACGATGACGACAAGGACATTCGCAAGATAACAGTCACAGTTAAGCGTGATAAAGATGGGGATGGAACTTATGCGGAGAATGAGAAGGTGTTTACATTAGTGGGCTATAAGGTAAACCGAAGTGGGCTATAAGGTGAACCGATGATTTTTGTCATTGCGAGCGGAGCGAAGCAATCTCATAGGTAAATGAAAGTGAAACACAGCTCAATACTAAAAAGGCTAAAGAGGAACCAAAAAGGATTCACTCTGGTTGAATTGCTGGTGGCTATCGCCTTAACCAGCATTATTGGCACTGCTGCCACTATGTCCATACATCAAGTGATTACTGGCACTGCCCTGAGTAATAACCACAATACTGTCATAAACCAGGTGCGCAACGCTGGCTACTGGATTAACCGTGATGTGCAGATGACTCAGCCAGGCACAGGCGATACAACTATAATATGTGGCGATAACACCTCAACGGGTAGGTATGAACTGGTTCAATTGAAGCAAAAGGTATGGGAGGAGAGTGGCCTCTTTTACACTGTAGAGCGCGAGTTCACTTACTATTTCCCTAACAGCACTGGCACTCAAGATCTTCATCGGGAAGACTACTATACCTCCAACCCTGCAGGCAAAACGGACAGCATCATTGCCAAGTATATTGATGTTGCCACCACCAACTGCACCTATAATGAGATTCAGGAGCTGCTTACGCTTAATATAACTGCCTCTTACCATGGCGTTACCAGGAGCAGGACATACGAAATCGCTTTGCGACGCACAATATAGGTATGCAATGAAAAGAAATATTAGAAGTTTTTTGAGGAAATTCATCAAAGGACAGAAGGGGCAAGCTCTGCCCATAGTCTTGATTCTAATGATTTTAGGCGGATTACTTATTCCTCCTACTCTTAACTATGCCTCCACCAGCCTGAAAGCCAGTCAATCGGGAGAGCGGATATTAAAGGAGCGCTATGCTGCCGATGCCGCTGCCGAATATGCCATCTGGATGCTCTCGAATAATGAGACCCTACGCGATGAGGTGAATGCCCTCGACCCGGATACCACCGATTTCATTTCCCTGGAATTGCCTCCGGGTGAGGAAATCAATGGCATCCGGCCCACTTGTGCGATAAACTGGTCGCTCATGGAAAGCATCACCGGGATGGATAACAAGGGATGGCGATGTGCCTGCCGTCCTTTGTGGCCACTTAATTGCAAATGGCGGTGGACAGACAACAGCATCTTTGAAGATGCTGGAACGACCTTCAAGGAGTTGCTCGCTGAGTACTTCGGGCTGGATGTAACCAGTGGCATGATTAAAGACGATGAGTGGGAGCATTTCACTCACACCATGACTATAAGGAATAAGGAAGATTCGACAGCAGTAGACCTGGTCAGTATAGGCTTTGAAGATGCAGAGTCATATTACTGCAATTATATGAACTTCACTCTCATGTATGACAATGGGGAGCTTATCTCACTTCCCCCAGTCCAGTGGGAAACGGAAGGCAATGCCACCACGCTGCTATGGTTTTTCCCTGAGGGCTCTCGCCCCAAGCTTGAAAAATCGGGCGACGATAAAGATACAGTTGAGTTGACCTTCAACCTTGACCGCAATCCCGAAACTTGGCCTCCTGGTTCTGGGGAGCCATACCATTGTTGGTGGCGTTCTGGCGACTACACAACCTTATATGGTGAATGCACTGATAGGGCTTCAGCGAGTGCTACTGAGATCGAGCCCCACCTTAGATATATACTGAGGACACGGGTCTATGATACCTATGTTTATAACGAAGACAACCAGCTTAAGCTTAAGGCTAGAATGATTTACTGGGATGATGCCTTTCCACAATTGGAGCTTGAATATTGCGAAAGTTGCGAGGACTTTATCTGTATTTTTCTCCATCCGTCCGACTTTGCAAAATGTCTAGCTAAAACAATTTTGCTCCCCGTACTTAAAGCCATTGTGGGTGGCACTCTTGGCTCCGGCACTGACATTGCCGCCTGGGACTATCAGTAAATGCTTAAACAGGTATTCTTCCCCATCTGGAACTAAGCTAGCATAATCCAGCAAAGCCAATCAGCAAGGCTATAACACCAAAACTCAAATAGGTGAGACAAGGATTGCTTGTGATATAATAGAGACAAGATGAAAACCTATATTTTTAGAGTGGTGGTTGAACCCGACGAAGACCGCTGGTTTGCTTATTGTCCGGCCCTTGAATCGAAGGGTGGAGCTACCTGGGGATGTACCAAGGAAGAGGCATTGAAGAACATAAAAGAGGTGGTCGAAATGACTATTGAAAGCCTCATCGAGCATGGAGAACCCATCCCTGAAGAACCAGAAGCAGAAGTGAAAATTTCTCCTGAACCATTGGTGGCTGTCACCGTATGAAGGGGATTGACTACTCCAAGCTTCGCTCTTTAACTGCCAGGGAGATAATTTCAGCTTTAATTAAGGATGACTTTCATCTTGATCGGCAATCGGGCAGTCACCAGCAATACCAACACCAAGATGGAAGAAGGGTAACAGTTTCCTTTCATCACTTAAGTGATACCTTCTCCCCGAAGATTTTGAAGAGCATGATTGAAAAGCAGGCTAAGTGGACATACGAAGACCTTGAGAGATTGAAACTCTTAGTGTCTTGAGAAGAAATGTGGAAAAAATAAGGATTTTCTACGATAAGCAAGGCAATACTTTAAATGTTTGGTTCGACGACCCTGAGAAAGAATATATGTGTGAAGAAACAAGCGAAGAGATAATCTTGGTTAAAGATAAACAAGGGAGAGTCATTGACTTTGAAAGGCTCAATTTCCTTACTCCTGATGCTGGAGCAAGCTTGCAAGAACTTCCTGTAGAGGCAATTGTCACTTGAAGCTCAATTAAAGCCGCACTGCTCTTCCCTCTCTCGAACTAAGCTTGTATAAACCAGCAAAGCTATTTGGGGATAAATTTGCGAAATTAATGTGACCTTTAGGCCGCGCAAGGCAAAGGAAAGGTAGATTTTAGGTTTCTAGTTGCTATATACTAATGTTTGCCAGCCAAGGAGGTTATGGGATGGAACGGACATTTGAAGCTACCATCGAGAAGCGTGGCAGATGGTATATTGGATGGGTAGATGCGGTTCCAGGAGCTTTCAGTCAGGGGCGAACAATCGAAGAGGTTCAAGAAAATCTAAAGGAAGCAATTCAGCTTATACTAGAAACTCAGCAGGAACTAAGAGACAGTGGGATAGCTGGGAAAATCCTGAAGAGAAAGATACAGGTTCAGGTGTAGTGTTGTGAAACGTCGTGACCTTGTCAACCACTTGACAAGGGAGGGTTGCGTTCTCCAACGAGAAGGTGGCAAGCACTCGGTTTATCTAAATTTAGAGAACGGGCATATTGCTACTGTTCCACGCCACCGAGAGATAGAAATTCTCCTAGCCAGAAAGATATGCCGGCAACTGGATATTTTCGTCCCTAGAGCACGGGCCTGAGTTGAACATCATGACAAAGCATAAGCAATGCACGAGGCTCTTCCCTCTATTGAACTAATCTTATATAATCCAGCAAAGCCGTTTGGCGAGGCTAGCTAGCTCTACCATCTTGGCTTCCAGCTTCTTATATCTTTAACCCTTCAAAATCACTAATGTCTGTAGGAGTGTTTCTCCCCGCCTCTTGTGGGCTCCCGCAAGTTGGGAGGGGACAAGCCCCTCCCCTACGAGGGTACTTCCTTACATCAAGCTAAGCTTGCATAATCCAGCAAAGCCATTTAGCGAAATAATGTAATAGTAAAACTCAAATAGGTGAGACTGGGATTGCTTATGATATAATGTGAAGGAGCGAAATGAAAACCTTATAGCAGTTTGAGACGCAATATGGCGAATATAACACCGGATGGATAAACATGGAGGAGATGAAATATGGAGTCGGCAATTAAGGTAAATTTTGAGCAATATGTAAGACTAGCTCTAAGCTATGCCCAATTCTCCCAAAATGAAGATGGCTCTTGGACTGTTGAGCTTCCTGTATTGCCTGGCTGTATCACTTGGGGAGCAACACGAAGCGAGGCAGTGGAAATGGCCAAAGATGCCGCAGAGGCATGGGTTCTTACTGCGCTCCGTTTTGGAGATGAAATTCCCCCAATAGATGGCGATACTCTTCTATATGCGGTAGACGAGGTTGAAGCAGAGGTATAAAAGGGACATTGCATCCAGAGAAGCCCATCGAGGTTATCGGTAAATTGCGCCGAGCAGGCTTTGAAGGCCCCTTCGGTGGCGGGAAGCATATAGTAATGCGCCATCCTGAAACAGGGCGGAAAATATCGATACCAGTTCATGGAGCACGAGATCTTCCAGTAGGCACTTTAAGGGCAATCTTGCGGAGAGCAGAAATCTCCGTAAAGGAATGGAAGGAACTTTAGAGCGAAAAACTGTCTCCCGTATATTGAACTAACCTTATGTAATCCAGCAAAGCCGTTTAGCAAGGCTAGCTAGCTCTACCATCTTGGCTTCCAACTTCTTATATCTTTAACCCTTCAAAATCACTAATGCCTGTAGGGAAGTCCCTTGTGGACTCCTGCAAATTGGGAGGGGACAAGCCCCTCCCCTACGACAAGGGAAATCCTAAGCACGAAACCTAAACAATATCAAAAGTTAAAGATAAAAAATCATAGTTAACCGCATAAGCTCGTATAAAGTTCCTCTCCCTTGATGGGAGAGGATTAAGGTGAGGGTGAATTATAAGGAATTTTGCAATTGACTTTAAAATTACAAAGCAAAGCTCAAAATTAAGGTCACTGGCACTCTCGGCTACTCATTTTGGGGTTTTGCTCTGTCATTTTGCCTTTTTCATTTTGATATTTGAATTTAGATGTCAACAACCATAGTGGCAGGTTTATCCCCGCCTTTTAAGGTTGCCGTGCCTTTGGCTCACAATGGCAAGAAGGGAGCGCTGCAATGATAAGGGGGATTGCACAAGGGCAAATCTTCACATTACAATAGCGAACAAATAACGCTGAACGAAGCTGACAAAGGGTGGTATAATATCAATATGTAAATGGAGGTGGAAAGTGGCAAAGACAATCTCGATACCTGAAAACAGCATTATAGAGATGCTTAGAGCGTTGCCCGAAGAGACTCTAACGGACATATTTTCGAAGATTTTAATCCAAGGCGATGCCTCTCCTCTAACTGATGAGGAAAAAACATCGTATAAGAAAGCTTTAAAAGAGTATGAGAAGGGCGAAGTTATCAGTTGGGAAGATTTGAAATAAAGTTTTCTA
>CAZEQL010000048.1:0-7925 GCA_964514415.1 uncultured Dehalococcoidales bacterium | reverse complement strand
GGGCTTGCAATGATACAAGGAAACAAGCCACAGCGCAACCGTAGTGGCGGGTTTTATGCCCGCCTTATGCTCGCCACGGAGAATTGCCTGACATGTCCACCATCTATCTGAACTAGAGCGCCTCTTGTTTTTGTGGCTGCAATTCGTTTATAATTCTTCATTGAAAATTTATATAGGGGGGTTAATGTGCCTAAAGCGTTAGAGAAAATCAAAGTACTGGATCTGACTCGAATGTATGCCGGACCTTTTTGCACCATGTTGTTGAAGGATTTGGGTGCTGAGGTTATCAAAGTCGAAATACCTGGAGGGGGAGACGCTGTGAGGACGATTCCAACCCTCACGGAAGCGGGAGAAAGTTATCCTTTTATTATGTTAAATCGTGGCAAAAAAAGTGTTACCCTGGATATGAACTCTGTGAAAGGTCGTGAAATCGTCAAGGAATTGGTCAAAAAGGTGGATGTTCTGGTGGAAAATTTCACTCCAAGGGTGATGGAGAGAGCCGGCCTTAGTTATGAAGAACTGAGTGAAGTTAATCCCGGGTTAATATATGCTTCACTGTCTGGATTTGGCCATACAGGTCCTCGTCGGGATTTCCCGGCGTTTGATTTAATTGCCCAGGCTTCGGGTGGATTTATGAGTGTTACTGGCTTTCCCGATGGTCCTCCAATTCATGCCGGGACAGCACTGGCAGATTTTACCGGTGGTTTGTACACCACGATTGGTATTCTGGCTGCTTTACAATATAGAACAGAGACAGGGGAAGGGCAGTTTATTGACATCTCTATGCAGGATAGTGTTTGGGCAATTACTGCTCCGGGGAATGCTGGCTTTTATTTCTTGACTGGTGAGAGCCCAGCAAGGTTCGGCAATGGTTATCTTGAAGCTGTGCCTTTTGGTGTTTACCCCTCCAAAAATGGATATATAGCCATCGCAATTGTCACAATTGGTCAGTGGCATGGTTTGTTGAGAGTTATGGAAAGAGAAGATTTAAGCGGGGTCGAGAAATACGCCACTCAAATAGAACGGACTAACTATAGAGAAGAAGTTGATGCCTTAGTGGAGGAATGGACGAAAACAAAAACTATAGCAGAGATAGTGAATCTGTTTAAGGAAGCTCACTTACCCTGTTCTCCAATTCCCAGCTTTGCTGAAGTAGCTAATGATCCTCAGCTTTTAAGTCGCGGAATGATAACCGAGGTGGAGCAGCTCATTTCAGGCAAAACGAAGGTGACTGGTTCTGTATTTAAGTTTTCCAGGACGCCAGGGGATGTAAAGTTTCCCGCCCCCATCTTAGGTGAGCATAATTATGAAGTTTACTCTGACATGTTAGGATATAGTGAAGAAGAAATAGGAAAGTTAGTGGATGGGGGAGTAATATAGGGGTGAGATAGCGGATTCGGGATTTGTCAAGGTAGTTTCGAATCCCGCTTTCCTGATTAACAATAGAAATAAGGAGGTTAATGTGCCTAAAGCGTTAGAAGACGTAAAAGTGTTGGATTTTACCCGAATGTATGCCGGTCCCTTCTGTACAATGTTACTGTGTGATTTGGGAGCTGAGGTTATCAAAGTCGAAATACCTGGAGGGGGAGATGCTGTGAGGAATGTTCCTCCTTTCACTGAGGGAGGAGAGAGCACCTTTTTTATTAATCTAAATCGGGGTAAGAAAAGTTTTACCCTGAACTTGCAATCTGAGCGAGGTCGTGAAATCTGCAAGGAGATGGTCAAAAAGGTAGATGTTGTGGTGGAAAATTTTACTCCCCGGGTGATGGATAATCTTGGCTTGGGCTATAAAGAACTGAGTAAAATCAACCCCGGGTTGATATATGCTGCTTCATCTGGCTTTGGACATTCAGGTCCTCGCCGGGATTTCCCCGCATATGATTTAGTTGCCCAGGCTATGGGGGGGATGCTGAGCATCAGTGGCTTTCCCGATGGTCCTCCGGAAAGAGCCGGAGGAACGGCAACAGCAGATTTTGTTGGCGGCATGTATACTGCTATGGCTATTCTGGGTGCTTTACACTACAGAGAGCAAACAGGCGAGGGTCAGTTCATTGATATCTCCATGCAAGACTGCGTATGGTCATTTGTTGCTAAATCACACGCCCCTGGTTATTTCCTGACGGGTGAAAATCCTCCAAGGCTTGGCAATGGCTATATAGAAGCTGTGCCTCTTAATGTCTTCCCCGCCAGAGATGGATATGTAGTCCTCGCTATTCCTACCGTTGGACAGTGGGAGAATTTCCTGGGAGTTATCGGGAGAGAGGATTTAATCGGGGACGAGAGATATACCACTCAGGCGGTGCGGATTGAGCGCAGAGAGGAAACCGACGCGATAGTGACAGAGTGGACAAAAACAAGAAGTATAGCAGAGATAACAAATCTGATGGGAAAGGCTCATTTACCCTGTTCACCGGTTCCTAGCTTCGGTGATGTGGCCAATGACCCTCAGCTTTTGGAGCGAGGAATGATAACCGAGGTGGAACAGCTTCTTTCAGGAAAAGTCAAGACGGATGGCTCGGCGCTTAAGCTTTCTAAGACCCCGGGAGTTGTAGATTCCCCCGCTCCCTTCCTGGGTCAGCATAATGATGCGGTTTATTCTGATATATTAGGGTATAGTGAGGAGGAAATAGGGAAGCTTGCCGAAGAGGGGATAATCTAAGGGTAGAAAAGCTTGGGCAAGAGTTTATAAGGGATAGCATATCTTAAGATATTTTAATGATAGCTGGGCATAGAGGGGGTTGATTGTACTCGATGGTAGCCTAACACATTAGGCCTTTTTATCTCGAACAAGATCTTTCCAAATTTGGGAACTTGTTCAGAGCCTCCAGCTTCTTGCCTTGGTGGTTGTCATTCAGTTACAATTTGATTCCGCTGGGGAATAGTCTAGTGGTAGGACAGCGGACTCTGAATCCGCCAGGGTAGGTTCGAATCCTACTTCCCCAGCCAAATAATGTATAGGAGGTTAGTGTGCCTAAATCGTTGGAAAATATTAAGGTGCTGGATTTTAGCCGAATATTTGCTGGCCCTTTTTGTACCATGTTGTTGCGAGACTTGGGCGCTGAGATTATCAAGATTGAAATACCTGAAGGGGGAGAAACGGTAAGGACTGCGCCTCCTTTCACAGAAGGAGGGGAGAGTTATGACTTTATCATATTAAATCGTGGCAAGAAAAGCGTTACCTTGGATATGCAATCTGAAAAGGGTTGTGAAATCTGCAAAGAATTAGCCAAAAAAGCAGATATTGTGGTGGAGAATTTTACTCCGGGAGTGATGGAGAGGCTTGGCCTGGGCTATAAAGAACTGAACAAAATTAACCCCAGCTTAATATATGCTTCAATATCTGGATTTGGACATACCGGTCCTCGCAGTTCCGAACCAGGATTTGATTTGGTTGCCCAAGCTATGGGTGGGATGATGGCTGTCACAGGCTTTCCCGATGGGCCTCCATCCAAAGCCGGGCCGTCAATAGCAGACTTTATCGCTGGCTTGTATGGCGCAGTTGCTATTCTGGCTGCTTTAAAGTATCGATTGGAGACGGGCATAGGTCAGTCTATCGATATCTCCATGCAGGACTGCATATGGGCAATTACTGCTGTAGAATCCGCCGGCTTTTATTTCTTGACTGGCGAAAATCCTCCCAGATTCGGCAATAGCCTTCTTGGAGGAGGCACACCCTTTAGCGTTTATCCCGCCGAGGATGGATATGTAGTCATCTGCGCTGCAACAGTCGGCATGTTTGAGAATTTTTTGAGAGTTATAGGAAGAGAGGATTTAATCGGGGTTGAGAAATACTCTAATATAGCAGAGCGGATTAACCACAGAGATGAAGTTGATGCCTTAGTAGAGGGATGGACAAAGACAAGAAGTGTAGAAGAGATATTAAATAAACTCAGGAAAGCTCATTTACCTTGTTCTTCGGTTCCCACTTTTGCTGAAGTAGCCAATGACCCTCAGCTCTTAAGTCGGGAGATGATAATTGAGGTGGAACAACTTCTCTCAGGTAAAGTCAAGGTGAGTGGTTCCCCATTTAAGCTTTCTGAGACACCGGGGGATATGAACTTTCCTGCTGCATTCTTAGGTGAGCATAATGATGCAGTTTATTCTAATATATTAGGGTATAGTGAGGAGGAAATAAGGAAACTTACGAAAGAAGGGATAATTTAAGGGCGTAAAAGCTTGGGTAAATTAACTAATAATAAGAACGTAGCATACCAATAACATATTTAGAGATGTTAAGGCGCATTCGTCTAGAGGCCTAGGACACCTCCCTCTCAAGGAGGAGATCACCGGTTCGAATCCGGTATGCGCTACCAGGTAAAAATACCTTCAGGTGATTAAAGCTACAGATTAGTAACTGCCTCACAGATATTCATTTTTGCTATCTCCCTGCTGGGAGATAGTCCTTTTGGCGGACTATACTTTCAAATATACGGACCTCTCTAGAATTTGAGATTGCCCTTTTCTTTCAAATTGTCTCTGATATAGCTTGATCCCTCAGCCAGCGATGAATCTCGTCCAGGGCGGGAGGAGCTATATAAAACACCTGGATACTAGATGGGAATTGAACTTGATGACCTTCCCTGATAAATAATATCCCGGTCTCAGCATCTCCAAGAGTCCTGTCAATTTGGTCTGCAATGTATTTATTTCTTTCTCTGGTAGCTTCTTCGTAGGATTTAGAAATGAATTCCCTTATTTTTTGATTTCTGAGCCCCATCAAGAGACATCTCTCACAGTCTGTGATCTCGCTCAATATTTGATCATTCTCGGTTGCTTGAAGTTTTGCTCCCCTTTTTAGCTTGCTCTTAATAATTTGATAGCTTTTCTCATTGGTCTGTTCGATAACTTTGGCGCCTTTTTTACCAGTAATTGATACTTGTTCGTAGTAAAGTTTCTTAATTCCTCCGATTTTCGATTCCAGGTTATCTATTTGGGTCCGAGCTTCATCCCAGTATTTGTCGAACTTTTCCTTATATTGGGAATAAAGTTTAAGCTCCTCCTTCTCTTCAAATGAGCGCTCATCCTCCTTTTTCTTAAAAGCTGGTGGTTCCCTCACAGGAGATACAAGAGGAACAAGGAATAGTTTCCTCCCTTCCTTAAACTCGGAAACCTTCGGTTTTTCTATTTTCCCAAGCTTTGCCATTCTGCTTCCTCCTTGTTAACCTAATCGCAACGTAATTCTAACTCTCTAAATGGATTTTTCCTAATCCTTTCGACAGTCTCCTTTAGCAAAACTGCAAGGAGCATTATGGCAATTACATGTGGACGAGTACATAGCCTTGTTACCTATTTATCTGTATGCTAAACTTTGCCACAGACAACGATGAAGCGTGTTTTTTCTGGTTTTCGCCCCACTGGTAAACAGCATATCGGTAATTACTTAGGAACTATTCAGAATTGCATTTCCCTTCAGGGTGAATATGATTGCATCTACTGTGTAGTTGATATTCATGCTCTTACTACGCTTGAAAACACCGAAACGCTCCAAGAAGATATTTATGAAATGGCACTTGACTGGCTGGCGGCAGGCATTGACCCTCAAAAGAGTATTATCTTTGTTCAGTCCCATGTACCTCAAGTGATGGAACTTCATACCCTATTCAGTATGGTGACTCCTTTAAGCTGGTTGTTGCGTGTGCCCACATTCAAAGAGAAGGTAAAGATGCAACCACATAATGTTAATTATGGACTGGTGGGTTATCCTATTCTTATGACTGCAGATATTGCTTTATATAAAGGAGAGGTTGTTCCTGTAGGCGAGGATCAGCTTCCCCACCTTGAATTAGCTCGAGAAATAGTACGCCGGTTTAACTCTATTTATGGCTTTGTATTTCCTGAGCCGCAAGCGAAGCTTACTTCATTTCCTCTAATTTTGGGATTGAATGGAACGCAGAAGATGAGCAAAAGCTCTGACAATTATATTGAGATGGCAGCTTCACCTCAAGAAATTTCGGAACGGGTTATGACTGCGGTTACAGACCCAGCGCGGCGCTATCGCTCCGACCCAGGGCATCCTGAGGTATGTAATGTGTTTCGTCTCCACGAAATCTTCACTCCTACGCGGGTGGATGAGATCGCTTCTGAATGTCGTAAAGCTGGCATTGGCTGTGTTGCGTGTAAGAAGATACTGGCTCAAAGTATTAGTTTGGCTCTCGATCCTTTTCGTCAAAGGCGAGCTATTTTAGCCTCCAACCCTAATTATGTTACTGAGGTTCTTGCCGAGGGAGCTAAACGAGCTGAAGTTATAGCCAAGGAGACTATCAGGGAAGTTAAAGAAAGGATGAGGCTTCTTTAGTGCGGTTATTTAGAGTACATCACTGATTAAGCCTTCTTATGTTTGTTGACAAACCTGTCTATTCTTTGCAAGGCTTCTTCGATGTTAGTTAAGGAAGTGGCATAACAGCAACGGACAAAGCCCTCACCACATTGCCCAAAAACAGAGCCAGGCACCACAGCAACTTTTTCCTCTGTTAGTAGTTTTTCGGCAAATTCCTCCGAGCTCATTCCGGTGACTTTTATTGAAGGGAAGGCATAGAAGGCGCCTTTGGGTTCAAAGCAGGATAAGCCAATGTCATTCAGTCTTTTAACTATGAGGCGACGGCGTTTATTATATTCCTGGGTCATTCTTTCAATCTCGCTCTCGCCATTTTTCAGCGCCTCAATAGCTGCCATTTGCGCCATTATAGGGGCACAGAGCATGGTATATTGGTGAATTTTGGTCATAGCTTCAATGAATTGGCGATTAGCTGCTATATAACCGATGCGCCAGCCAGTCATGGCATAGGCTTTGGAGAATCCACCAAGCAAGATAGTTTGCTCCTTCACTCCAGGGGAGCTAGCGAAGCAAGTGTGTTCTACGCCATAAACCAGTCTGGCATAAATCTCATCGGATATTACTAACAAGTTGTATCTTTGAGCCAGCTCGCCAATTTTGTTTAATTCCTCTTTAGACATAACTGCTCCTGTGGGATTTGCAGGATAGCCAATTAAAATAACTTTAGTTCGTTTCGTAATCCGAGCTTCGATGTCCTCAGCCCTAATAACGAAATTGTTCTCTTCGTTGGTGGGGATTGAGATTGGCACGCCGCCAGCTAGAATGATGCAGGGGGAGTAGGCAACGTAGCATGGGTCCGGAATGATTACTTCATCACCTGAGTTAAGAATTGCTCTTAGAGCAAGGTCTAACCCTTCACTAACACCCACAGTAATAAGAATTTCGTATTCTGGGTGATAACTGAGTTTGTAGTGAAACTCTAAATATCTGGCTAACTCCTGGCGTAATTCTAGCAGGCCATAGTTTGAAGTATACATAGTGTAGCCCTTTTCCAGTGAATATGTAGCTGCCTCTCTGATATGCCAGGGGGTGACAAAATCAGGTTCACCTACACCCAGGGAAATAACTTCTTCCAGGGAGGAAAGCAAGTCGAAAAACTTCCTGATGCCTGATGGTGGAATGCTATTCACCTTTTGAGAGATGAGGCTATTTGGAGCTTTAACTTGAATGGAATGTGACATATTATGGTGTGATGGGCAATCGTCTATTTTGCTCAGTGGGTTCCAGTATTTCCCCATCATCCTTATAACGCTTCAAAAGAAAGTGCGTGACAGTGCTTTGCACCTTCTCTAAAGGAGCTAGCTTTTCCGTCACGAAGCTGGAAATTTCTTGCATGTTCTTGCCCTTCACTAAAACGGCTAAGTCATAGGTGCCTGAGACTAGGTAAGCAGAATACACCTGGGGAAATTGGTAAATACGCTCAGCGATAGCGTCGAAGCCTGCATCTCGTTGTGGCGTTATCTTGACTTCGATTAAAGCCAATATCTCTTCTTTCCCTAATTTAGCCCAGTTTATGACAGTTTTGTATTTTATTATGGTCTTGTCTTTCTCAGCCTGCTTGATTATTCTCTCCACCTCATTAACAGGCATG
>CAZEQL010000047.1:0-8029 GCA_964514415.1 uncultured Dehalococcoidales bacterium | reverse complement strand
CTCCCATTTGCATAGTCCTTTACAGAGGAAAGAGCCACCATGGGTTAAGAAAGAATTGGAACGGGCTATTAGAGTAGAAGTGTCGAGTGGATATCCCACGACTGCCAAGCCACCTTTGCCACCAAGACAAATAGAAAAGTTAGATGCACGTGCAGAGATATATCAAGCTCTTGTCCTCGGCGTTAGAGATTATGTGCATAAGAATGGCTTCAAGAAGGTAGTTATTGGTTTATCTGGCGGAATTGACTCAAGCTTGGTAGCTGCTATAGCAGTGGATGCCCTAGGGCCCGATAACGTTATAGGTGTTGCCATGCCCTCTCGCTATTCATCACCAGGCAGCATATCAGATGCCGAAGCACTGGCAAGGAACTCAGGAATAGAGTTCAAAGTAGTCCCTATTGGAAAGGCTTTTAGCTCCTATCTGGAAATGCTAGCAGAGCCTTTCCAAAATACTCAACCTGATGTGACCGAAGAGAACATCCAGGCACGCATCAGGGGAAATATTCTCTTTGCCTTATCCAATAAGTTTGGCTGGTTGGTGCTTGCCTGCAGCAATAAGAGTGAGACAGCTACAGGCTATACTACGCTCTATGGGGATATGGCTGGAGGATTTATTCCCCTCAAGGATGTGCCTAAAACAATAGTTTTTGAATTAGCCAAATACAAGAACCGCCAGGCAGAAAAAGAGGTGATACCACCCAATGTGTTAACCAAAGCGCCATCGGCTGAGTTAAGACCTGACCAAAAAGATATAGATACTCTGCCACCATACGAAATTTTGGACCCTGTTTTGAAAGCGTATGTGGAAGATGATGCGACAATTGACCAGATTATAGCCATGGGTTTCGACCGTGAAATAGTCATAAGAGCGGCTCAGTTAGTGGACCGAAATGAATACAAGCGCCGCCAGACTGCTCCAGGTATAAAGATAACTCCTAGGGATTTCGGCAGGGATAGAAGACTGCCTATAACCAACCGATTTAGAGAGTAAATAGGTTAAGAAATAAATGGAGGAGTAGCTGAAAATAGAGGGAAAGAAACCGTTTAGAAATGTAGTTGCCCAATTTATTGGGCGACTATGCCTGATAAATCAGGCAACTACAAAATTTTTTGGGGACTGGTGTGGGACTAGTTGATATGGGAAATTCTGGTTCATAGGAAATGGCGGACATCAACATCTCACCAGGGAAGAGCATGAGAGCCTTTTATCCCTTGATGGTCTCGGCGGGTGTTATCCAGATCCTGATTCCTTCCACACTTCACAATATCGTGCGGCACTTCCACGTGAGTGAAGGGGAAGGTGGGCTACTTCCTCTTATCTACTTCGCTGGAATCATGCTCAGCTGTGTCCTCGTCACCCGGTTCCTGCAGAAGCTTTCGGTGAAGACCCTTGCCATATCTGGTGCCCTGCTAGTCTCCGTATCGCTGATCGCCGCGTCGGTGAGCCAGTGGTATGCTCTGTTCATTTTCTTCCTGTTCCTGGCGGGATTTGGAAATGGGACCTTGATAATCCTTTCGGGCTTATATGCAACCAACGTATTGAGGGAGCAAAGTGGCCATGCCCAGTCAGCGCTGTTCGTCTTCCTGTCCCTCGGTCTTATTCTGGGGCCACTTTTTCCCGGCCTTATTGAGCATCTCCAACTATCGTGGCGTTGGACCTTTGTCTTTCCGGCCCTGCTTGTGCTTCTCCTTGTCATACCGGTGGCAATCGCCAGGCTTGAGCGTATTGAGAAACTGGAGAGCCTTTCCTTCAGCTTCGCCAGAGAGATGATTTCATTCGACCGCAGGTTCTTCATCGGGCTGGTAGCCGCGCTCATTCTAGCGTCAGGTGCAGGCCAAGGGGTTCTCATGTGGCTTGTTACCTTCCTGGAGAACGCAAGGGGAATGGTCCAGGGTAGCGCTCACCTTGCGCTGTGTGGTGTTGGAATAGGTATGTTGCTGGGGCGTCTGGCCTGCGGGTATTTCACCAAGCGGTCCTCCGTGCACAGGATACTCATCATTATCACCATCGCATCGGCTGTATTGATCTTCCTTGCTCCGTTGTCCCACTCCGCAACGGTCAATACGGCGCTGTTCCTTGTGGCATCGCTTTTCTTTGCCGGTCTCATGCCGTTGTTGCTGTCGGCTGCTGCGCTATACCCCAAGTCGGCGTCCTCGAGCGCATATTCCCTTTTCTACATTGCGATGTGTGTGGGGGGGCTTATTATTCCATGCGCCGTGGGACACGCCTTCGAGCTCGTGGGAGCAGTCGTCGGTATGAGCGCAATCGCAGTTTTGCTTCTTGGAGTGCTGGCCTGCCTGTTGTTCATCAGGAAAGAGCTACCTATCCGCCAACACGCTTACTATAACGCCTTCCCAGTTTGATATGCTCTGCATGTGTGAGTGGGGGAAACGCAATGGGGTCGGTGCCATTTGAGGGTTAAAGTTATACTGAGATCAGGAGAGAAATATCCCGGATGGGATAAGGATAAGCTGGTGGTATTACTGCGCTGTGAGAGATCCGATATGCGTGGGGCCTTTAAAGTGGTGTGAAATTGGAGGGAAACATGACAGCGCAAGCATTGTCGGATGTAAAGATACTGGACTTGACTCAATATATCGCTGGCCCCCACTGTACCAAGTTCCTCGCTGACTACGGTGCCGATGTAATAAAGATGGAGCGATCGGATGGTGGTGACCCGGCGAGGAGGATTGGGCATTTCTTCCATGATCAGCCACACTTTGAGAAGAGCGGACTCTTCCTTCATCTCAACGCGAAGTTTGCAGTGGAGCCTCGAAGCTCAGCAGACTTTCATCGGCCAGTGTCGCAAGGCATGGATTTGAGAAGTGTGTTTTGCCTGGAAGAACAACGCACTGTGGGTAATGATTGGGTGGTGCGTTACAAGAACCATTTCTTCCAAGTCCTCCCTCAATCGAACTTGCCTCCTGCGAAGAAGCGGGTAATAGTTCAAGAACATCTGGATGGCTCAATTCACATGGTCTACAAGGGGAAAGAGATCGTCTTCAAAGAGATCAAGCACTTGCTCACCCATCTCCATCTCTCTCCTGAAAAGGCCCCAGTACCCGAACCCAAGAAGAAATACATCCCTCCCTCAACTCACCCCTGGCGAAAGTTTAATCTACAATCTCCACGTAAGAGGGAGGCAGCACTGACATAGAACCACCAGAGGTCATTTCTAATGAGTTAAAACTGAGGACATTTCTAAAGAGTCTTGACATCAGCCAGCACACCCCTTTTAGTTACGGTTTTCAAGGCTCTGTTCTTTGTCTGCCCCATTCAACTCATGTCCTGCTCCCCTTATCTCAGTTTTGCCAGTGGGAGGGAAGAATAACAGGATAAAGGTCATCAACACGAGGATGGTTAATTGACCAAAGGACAATCCCCACACCTCCCCTCTCGGCAGTAGTTCCTGAAGATGTGAATCAGCCCCTGCTGGCGGCAAGCAGTAAGAACAATGCTGCCTTCGAGGCAAAGTTGCCTTGTCATGTGACGTGTTATCTCATTTTCAGCTAGCTTAGGGTAATGAGCATAAAAATTGATAGCCTTTTCCTTTAATTCTGGCTCACCAGCCATCTCTCCCCAAGAAAAAGTAAACGGTAATATAGCATTGACGATGATTTCGCTTGCTTTACTACGACCTAAGAGGGCTGAGTTCTCAGTCTTTGCTCCAGCATCAAAATCAAAATGGTTTCGCCGATAGCCATCTCCAAATACAATCAGGCCGTCCTCTAGCTTGCGATACCCAGCATTCAAAGGTGTTTTCCTTATTAGCTGTAGTATTCCAGCTAATAACCCACTTTCATGGTAGCGTTGAAGAAGATAGCTTTGGGCTATAATGCGGCGCACTGGAGAATTATTAGGATAAATATGCGAGAAGTTCCAATCCCTCTCACTCATAGTTTTAACTCCTCTACCTACTGATTGCCATATTTGTTCCAATTCTTTTATTTCTCTTTCCCAGACAATTTCTCTCTTTAATCTCTGGGAAGATAATAGACCGGCCATGCCTAACAGCCAGGCTTGCTTTAAGAATAAACTTTCCCTGGATTCCAATTTCTCGACAAAACTGAGGCGTATTCTATGGGCAAGCTCTTCAAAAGGCAGCATGTTTTTAGAATAGCCTAGAGCTCTCATCATGCTTTGGAAAAACACCTGCATTGCTTCTTCTTGCTGCAACCTAGTTTGAAAGAGGGCCACTTTTTGCTTAAACCTCTCTTCACCAGCAATACTTAATAGCTTTTCCCAACTTTTTTTATCCCTGCGTTTCGTTATCTGGAAGCAAGGAAGCTCATGATAAGGCATCAAATAAGCTTGGTGCCGCAGCGCTTTTGACAAACATAACAACGGAACTAATTTGCCATCTTGCCTTGAAGTAACTGAGTTGCAATCGTGCCACATTGCTACATGGAGAATTACCCCATTATATTCAGGATCGTTATGGTGACCATGGCTATACCAATCGCTGGAATTGACGTGGATTTCTACATCTCCCTTTAGTAAATTGGACTCATCCATAGTTATAAGCACATCACGGAAATCAGGACCACTATCATCATTAGTCCTGCCAGGATAGATTCCTTTGACTCGCCTACCTTCTTCAGTGATTAATTCCCTTCCTGTCAGTTGCTGCCACATTAAGGCTACCAACTTTTCCGAAATCTTTATCCGCTTACGTGTAATCATGGGCACAAAAAATTTCAGTTACTGTTTGCTTTCTATTAATTGCTTAAACCTTAAGGCATCGCCGTGCATTGTTATATTGTTGGATAGAACATAAGCTTCGCCCTGCTCATATCCCAAAGTCTTGTTAATTCATCATCGTATATTGGTGACGATAGTCGTATCCTCATCCTGGTGAGTCTCTTCATGCCACCTTCTAGCAGTCTCCACAGAAGGAAGCTTACAAAAAGTCTGCTGTACCTCTACTAGCTTGAATTGGTGGAAATATTTTTTCTTGTCTTTAGGGAAGCTGCAACACCCCACCTTAATTTACCTCGCCATGTTCTTCTTTAGCCGCGTATTGGAAACTGCTACGCTCAGCGACCATGCTGAGCAAAGTGGCTGAAGTTCCACGAGGCTGATACATCCCGGTTTCCCACTCGCTAATTGTCTGTTGCCGTGTACCCAGTTCTTCAGCTAACTTTGCCTGGGTTAACCTTAGATGATGCCTCAATGCCCGGATACTTTTCTTATTCCACTGCCTTCTTTTCCGCTGTCTCATCAGCTATATTATACACGATTTAGTGTAACAGTTAAAGGCAAATTTTGGGAAAGTTGCTACTAAAAATTGTTGCACTTTATTTTTTGTGTGCTATAATTATTAGCACTCTTAACGTTAGAGTGCTAAAATAAGTTTTTAAGAAAGGAGGTAACATGGCCAAGATTGAACCTTTGGGAGACAGGGTGGTAATTAAACCCCTTCCTAAAGAGGAAGTAAGCAAAGGGGGAATAGTCTTGCCGGATACAGCTAAAGAGAAACCACAGGAAGGAGAAATCATTGCTGTAGGTCCAGGCAAGTTATCTGAAGATGGCAAGCGTATCGCTATGGAAGTGAAGGCGGGGGATAAGGTGCTTTACTCTAAGTATGCTGGCACTGAGTTTAAGGTAGATGAAGAAGAGTTGGTTATTATGCGTGAGAGCGATATTCTAGCCAAGAGAAATTCATAAAAGGAGGTATATGGAATGGCTAAACAAATTCTTTTCGGCGAAGAGGCAAGAAAATCGTTAAAAAACGGTGTAGATACTCTGTCCAATACAATTAGGGTGACTTTAGGACCACGTGGGCGCCCAGTAGCACTAGACAAGAAATTTGGTGCTCCCACAGTACTTGACGATGGCGTTTCCATAGCTAAAGAAATAGAGTTACCTGATCCCTTTGAGAATATGGGGGTACAGCTAGTAAAGCAAGCAGCTACTAGAACCAACGAGGACTGTGGTGACGGTACCAGTACGTCCACTATTCTAGCTCAAGCTATCATTAGTGAAGGTTTCAAGAACATCGCCGCCGGTGCCGATGCCATGGCTTTGAAGCGCGGAATTCAGAAGGGGACGGAGGTTGTAGTTAAGAAACTCAAGGAAATGGCTATACCTGTGGCTGGTAAGGACCAGGTGGCTCAGGTAGCTGCTATATCAGCCATTGATGAGGAAATTGGCAATTTGATTGCTGATGTCATGGAAAAGGTGGGCAAGGATGGCGTTATCACCGTTGAAGAAGGCAAAGGGCTTAAATTCGAAACCGAATATGTTGAAGGTATGAAATTCGATCGCGGCTACATCAGTCCCTACTTTATTACCAACGCTGAACAGATGAGGGTTGAACTAGAAGACCCTTATATCCTTATCACCGATAGGAAGATTTCCGCCATAAGTGATATTTTGCCCGCTTTAGAGAAAATGGTTCAAACTTCCAAGAACATCGTTATTATCGCTGAGGATGTAGAAGGCGAATCCTTAGCCACACTGGTGGTTAATAAGCTAAGGGGCACTTTATCTCCTCTGGCGGTTAAAGCACCTGGTTTTGGTGACAGAAGGAAGGAAATGCTTCAAGACATCGCTGTTCTTACCGGAGGGAAGGTTATTTCTGAGGACGTTGGCAGAAAGCTAGATTCGGTAACTGTAGATGACCTGGGGCGAGCCAGAAGGGTGGTTGCCGACAAAGATGATACCACAATTATTGAGGGGAAAGGTAAAACAGAGGATATTGAGAGCCGAATTAAGCAAATTAGGTCCCAAATTGATGTAACCACCTCCGACTATGATAAAGAAAAACTGCAGGAAAGGCTGGCTAAATTAGCTGGCGGCGTGGCAGTTATTAAGGTGGGGGGAGCTACAGAAACAGATTTGAAGGAGAAAAAGCACCGGGTAGAAGACGCCTTATCAGCTACCCGAGCTGCTGTGGAAGAAGGCATTCTGCCCGGTGGCGGCGTTGCCCTCTTGAACGCTATATCAGCACTGGATAAGCTCAAACTTAAGGGTGATGAAGTTACTGGTATAGCTATACTAAGACGAGCCCTGGAAGAGCCCATGAGATGCATCGCTACCAATAGCGGCAGGGAAGGCTCGGTAATAGTAAATAGGGTGAAGGAGAATCCTATTGGCATAGGCTATGATGCACTCAAAGACGAACAGGATGTCAACATGGTAGAAAAGGGCATTATTGACCCCCTCAAGGTCACCAGGTCCGCCCTGGAAAATGCCGCTAGCATTGCCAATATGATTTTAACTACGGAATCTTTGGTAACCGATATTCCTGAGAAGGAGAAGGGGATGATGCCCCCAGGAGGAGGATACGAAGGCATGATGTAGCCCTATAGCTGGAATCCAATATCCCCTTCAATGCCATGAAGAGGGTACCCGGAGTATTAATAAGTCAGATAGTCGCTAGTCTATAGTCGGTAGAGGCTAAAATCGGAAGGGCTGCTTTTTGGGCAGCCCTTCCTTTATCACCTTCATTTTCCATTAAGCCTGATAAATCAGGCAACTACAATCCCTTCCTTAATAAGCTTTATTTTCACATAATATAAACCTTCGTAGCGTCGAGGTTCGTGCAGGGCTAAAGCACCGCACCTACAGCCTCGACCTGCAGGTCTAAAGACCCGCAGCTACAATAATTGGAACGATTTTCCCCTCACTCAAGGGAGAGGCTAAGTGAGGCATCTTTCTTGACCGGACCCACTATAGCTAAGTTAAGTTTGTTGCTGATTAAGACTTCCTCAGCCACTCGATTTAGATCATCAACGGTAATAGCATCAATGAAAGAAATGACATCGTCCATGGTAAGAATGTGCCGCCTCAGTATTTCCTGGCTGCCAAGCCATAAAGCCACATTTTGACTATCCTCAAGCCGCAATTGTAACCTTCCCTTCGACAGTTCTTTCGCCCTGGTGAGTTCACCTGGTGTAATTCCTCGCTTAAGCTTAGATAGTTCTTCAAGGATGGCAGTAGCAGCAGTCTCTACCTTCTTGGGGTCAACTCCAGCATAGACAATAAATGAGCCCGAGTCATGGAAGTGATCTGTATAGCTATGAA
>CAZEQL010000046.1:0-9020 GCA_964514415.1 uncultured Dehalococcoidales bacterium | reverse complement strand
TCAAATACCAAAACTCACCTTGTGTTCTCTGCTGTAGTTGCCTGATTCATCAGGCACAATTGCCCAATAAATTGGGCAACTACATTATCATACTGTTTTGAATTTTTGTCACTAGTGCTTCGATATTGTTTAGTATTTAGAATTTCGTGCTTACGGTGTATCATATTTTGCCTTTTTATTTCAGCCATGGGTTAGCTCCATTCGACTCCTTTAGACCATACTTGACCTAATTGTTGACTCAGGATCTCATGTTCAGCCTTCTTTAGATTAGGGTCGCTTTGAAAAAGAGTTGTTGCTTCTTGTCGAGCCAATTCCAAAAGGCGTAAATTGGACAACTTAGCTATACGAAGATCAGGCAAGCCGCTTTGATGCGTGCCAAAAAATTCCCCAGGACCTCGTAGTTCTAAATCTTTCTCAGCTAGAGCAAAGCCGTCATGAGTTTTCTCCATTAGTCGAAGGCGCTCCTTTACTTCGGGGGAAAGCTTTTCAGGAATAAGTATACAGTAACTTTGTTCTTTATCTCGCCCTACTCGTCCCCTGAGTTGATGGAGTTGTGATAACCCAAATCGCTCAGCACTTTCTATTAGCATGACTGCGGCATTAGGTACGTCAATGCCGACCTCCACAACTGATGTTGATACCAGAATATCGAGCTCTCCATCTCGAAAGCGGCGCATTACTTCCTCTTTATCATCAGCGTGCATTTGCCCGTGAAGCAATCCTAATTTCAAGTTTGGGAAAACTTCCCTGGACAGGTAATCATATTCCTTTGTAGCAGCTCTTGCCTCAAGTGAATCCGATTCTTCAATTAAGGGACAAATGATGAAAGCTTGTCTGCCTTTATCGACCTGGCGACGGAGAAAAGTATAGGCCTTTTCTCTATATTGTGATCCAAGGTATTTTGTTTTCACTACTTGCCGCCCTGGGGGTAACTCATCGATAACGGAAAGGTCAAGGTCTCCGTAAAAGGTCAGTGCCATAGTGCGAGGAATGGGAGTGGCTGTCATAACCAAAACATGCGGGTTAAAGCCTTTTTGGCGCAATGCTGAACGTTGTAGCACACCGAAACGTTGTTGCTCATCTATCACAGCCAACCCCAGCTTGCGAAATTCCACCCCCTTCTGAATAAGGGCATGGGTGCCGATGACAATATCAATATCACCTTGCTTGATTCTACGGTGTAAATCCTCCTTTTCACCATCGCTGAGACTGCCAATGAGAAGAGCGATGGTAAGAGGCCGTGAGAGAAATCCAGTATACGATGCAATGTTATTTCGTTTAGAGGAGATTGAGGAGCCTGGTTCGAGCTTCTCATGAGATTGCTTCGTCACTTCGTTCCTCGCAAAGACAAGCGAGGAATCTCGCTCCTCGCAATGACCTCTTTGGGCGCTGGCTTTAGACAGATAGTTGCAGATATTGTTGAAATGCTGCTCTGCTAACACCTCAGTGGGTGCCATAAGTGATCCTTGATAGGCGTTGGCAGCAGCTATCAGTAGAGCTATAGTGGCAATAACGGTTTTGCCGCTACCTACCTCACCCTGAAGAAGGCGTGACATAGCCTTTGGTTGTTTCAGGTCGGCTAGAATTTCCTGAAGTACTCGCTCTTGAGCCTGAGTTAAAGTGAAAGGCAAGCAAGGTAAAAACTTATCAATAATTTTTTGGTCTATATTAAAAGCATTGCCTGGCTGACTTTCCTGCCAATTGCGCTTTCTAGCCAGTACACCTAACTGGAGGAGGAATAGCTCATCAAATGCCAACCTCTCTCTCGTTTCTTCCACCATTAGTTGGTCATCGGGGTAATGGATTTGTGTAATCGCTTCCGGAAGGTCTAATAGATGGCATCGGGTTTTTATCTCGGAGGGCAAGAAATCGCTCACCTGCCATGCCCAACCGTTGATAGCTTCTTTTACCCATTTTCTCACTTGCCTGGGATATAAGCCTCGGGTAAGGGGATAAATAGGGACTAAGCGAGCAGTGTGAATCAATTCCTCCGATTTAAGCAGTTCCCACTCGGGGGATTCAAAAACCTTCTGTCCCTTGAAGGTGCTCACTCTGCCACTAATTGCCACCTTGACATTAGTAGGGAAATTTTTGGCCAAATAAGGTTGGTTAAACCAAACCGCTCTGATGTTTCCTGTTTCATCGCCTATAATTGCCTCTGTGCCGCGGCGATTACCGAATGTAGCTACTCTAGCTTGCCAGATTATGCCGACAGTAGTCTGTTCCTTATCTTCTTCGAGTTCACTGACGAATTTCCTCTGGCTATAATCAATATAGCGACGCGGGAAGAAATAAAGTAAATCTTGCAATGTGTTCACCCCCAGTTTGGCGAATTTGGTAGCTGTGTTGGGGGTGATACCTTTGATGACAGTGATGGGTGAATTTAATCCCTCAGTTTTCTTTTGAGGCTGTGACCGGGCTACCGTTGTCACCCTTATCTTGTCCCTTTCCATTGGAAGGAGAGGAACAGTTAGAGTGTCTTCCTTCGCTTGTTCTACTTTGCCTAACCAGTCGAGAACACTTGCTATCCAGCTCTTACGCTCGTTTATGCCACAGAAGCCATAATTGGATTTAGCTAAGTTGAATTCATCAAAGATTGCCAGAAGCTCCGTGTCGGTTATGGTTTGTCTAATTCGACCCACTTGTTTGTGGAGATACTTGTCTAGCCCACCGATTACTGCTTTATTGGTATATCCCTTCTTGCACTCAAGCTCAAGAATGGCTTTCAGCGAATTGATGTTTACCCTGTTGTTGTCATCGCGATGCATCTCTTCTTTTGTCGTTGCGAGGCACGCCGCTGACGAAGCAATTTCAGGAAATTCCTTCACTTTCCCTTCGCTATATACCATGATATATCCATCAAAGTTGTTAGTCAGCTTCAAGAACAGCGACAGCCAGAACATGAGGTCCGACATGAGTGCCTATGACAGGACTTACTTTGGAGCGATAGGTGCGTTCGGGTGGAGCTATGTCTTTGAGACGCTGAGCTAACATCTCGGCTTCATCAGGTGTGGTGGCATCTTCAATAGCTAAAGCTTCTATATTGCTAAAACTCTTAGCGAAGTTTACCAGGGAGTCTATTGCCTGAGTTCGATTTCGAGGCCTGGCGATGGGGAAAGTATTCCCATCCTTTATTGCTAAAACAGGGTGCATCTTCAGTAAGCTGCCCAAGAAGGCCTGAGCCTTGCCGATACGCCCGCCTTGTCTTAGGTATTCCAGTGTATCGAAGGACATGCGCACGTGTATCTTGGGAATTGCCTTTTTTACCCAGTCGGTAATTTGGTCTAATTTAGCCCCTGATTGAGCCATCTGAGCTGCCGAAGTAACCAACAATAATTGTCCGCATAGGGCTAACCTGCTGTCAATAACCTCAATGTGGCAATTGCCCTTAACCAAAGATTTACCTTGAAGTGCTGCCCTGTAAGTGCCGCTATACTTTTCCGAAAGCGTGATAGTTAGGATTTCATTTGTTCCCTTAGCTAATTTAGTGAAAAGCTCAGCAAAAAACTCAGGAGTGACGGTTGAAGTGATAGGAAAGGTCTTGCTTTGTGTAAGCTTGTGGTAGAATTCCTCCGTAGTTATATCAACATTATCGCGGTAAATTTCACCACCAAAATTAACATACAGTGGTACCACTGTAGCTCCAATCCTCTGGGCTAGCTGGGGTGTAATGTCAGAACAACTATCAGTTACGACCTTAACCATAGTACAACTCCAGAATTGTTATTCCAGTGAGATTATATAACTATAGTGTGGTTGACCACCATAAATTACTTCGACCTCAGCCTGGCATTTATTACGAATCTCCCGAGCTGTATTCTCAGCTTCATTAGACTCAACTTCTGCGCCATAATAAATTGTTATCATTTCCGCATTTTCAACCTCTGCCTTGTTTAGAGCTTCAAGGATCACATCCAGCATTGTATCGCCACTGGCTATCAAATCCTCGTCGTTTAGAATGGCAATAGGTTTCCCTTTCTTTATCTTCAAACCATTGATTTGGGTTTTGCGTACCGCTTTAGTGATTTCTATGGTTGTTACTGTGGTTATTGCTTCTTCCATAATTCGAGCATTTTCCTCTAATCCCATTTCATAACTGAAAGCAAGAAATGCTGCTACACCTTGAGGGATAGTCCTGGTAGGAATTACTTTTACCCTTTTTGAAGTTAAAGACCCAACTTGAGAGGCTGACAGAATGATATTTTTATTATTGGGCAATAAAATAACATTATCTGAAGGAGCTGATTCCACAGCCTGTAATAGCTCACGAATGCTGGGATTCATTGTTTGGCCGCCGGGAACGATGATCGTGGTGCCTAGACTATTGAGTATATTGAAAAGGCCATCCCCTGAAGCAACTGTTACTATAGCGATATCAGCCGTGGGCAGCCTCTCTTTTTGCAACTTAATGAATTCTGCATACTGGTCATCCATGTTGTTGATAATTATCTGATGGAGTTTGCCTAAACGGGAAGCATAGTTAAGAATCTCGCCGGGCTCGAAACTATGGATGTGAACTCTGATTAACAAATCAGTACCAGTAACTATTAGAGATTGCCCTTTCTTATTAAGGTCTTTTCTAATCTTGTCCAAATTAAGATTCTGCCCCGCTATGACAAAGTTGGTGCAATAACCATAAGGTACTTCTAACTCGGCAGCTATTCGAGTTGTCTTAGGGATTGAGGCTGATTCGGCAGCCACTATGTGAGGTTTCCAATATTGTATCTTTTCTGTCTCTCCCTTAAGAGAATGAAGAGCGCCATCTAATAAAACGTAAATGCCCTGTCCTCCAGCATCCACCACCCCAGCCTCTTTTAATACTGGTAATAAACTAGGCGTTCGAGCTACTGAATCCCTAGCTGCCTCTACCGCAGTTTCTAATACTAGGAGCAAGTTTTCAGAGTTAACTTTAGCGGCAGCATCAGCAGCATCTTTAAGTACTGTCAGTATAGTCCCTTCTACAGGGTGAACAATTCCATCATAAGCAGCTTTCGATGCTTCAGTTAATGCTCTGGCAAAATCCTTGCCGTCAAAGGAACCCTTACCCTCTAGCCCTTTGGCCAAGCCGCGCCAGAATTGGGATAAGATTACTCCTGAATTACCTCGAGCTCCCATCAGAGCCCCATGTGCCAGGGAGTTAACTACTAAAGAGACAGCACTATCCAAATTCTGGTTTGCCTCTTCCAGAGCAGAGCGCATAGTAAGCAACATATTGGTTCCTGTATCACCATCAGGAATAGGAAAAACGTTTATAGCATTGATATCAGGGGCGCTTTTCTCTAGCCAGGCAGTTCCTGAGGTAAACATCTCCTTTAGAGTTTGACCATCAATCAGATTAACTTTCATTTTCCCCTTGGCTTAAAATCGTTATTATGATATTATTGGCGCAATAATTAAAGCATGATCCATGGGTAAAGAAGGAGTGGAAAATTTCTCGTGAAGTGTGATATTTGTGGTAAAAGGGTTCAATTTGGACATAGCGTAAGCCATTCTAAAAGACATACCAAGCGGCGATGGTTACCTAATATACATCCCGCAACAATCATCGTAAATGGCGAAAGAAGAAAAGTCAACATTTGTACCAGGTGTCTGCGTACTCAATACAAAGCAGCTCGCTAGTTTACTATTTGTTTAATCCTTTGCAACGCTTGGCTTATTCCCTCCTTAACTTTAAATATTGCTGCTCCAGCGACTAAGACATTAGCGCCAGTTTTAATTATACTAAGAGCATTGTCAGCCGTAATCCCCCCGTCGACCTCGAGCTCAGCATCTAATTTCCTGCTGTTAAGTATCTGCCGTAAGCGGGCTATTTTCTCCAGTGTTCCGGGAATGAAAGATTGGCCACCAAAACCAGGATTGACACTCATAATCAAAACCAAATCAACATAGGGAATAATTTCGTCTATTTGGCTCAAAGGGGTAGCTGGATTCAAAGCTACCCCTGCCTTTACACCCAGTTCCTTTATTGATTGAATCGTTCGATGTAGATGGGGGCAGGCCTCCACGTGCACAGTGATAATGTCGGCGCCAGAGTCAGCAAAGTCAGAAATATACCGCTCCGGATGTTCTATCATCAGGTGGACATCTAAGGGCAAGCTAGTGCAGAGACGAATAGAAGCTACTACTGGAGCCCCTATAGTAATATTGGGTACAAAATGTCCGTCCATAACATCAACATGGATATAATCGGCACCAGCACTGGCAACTTCAGCAATCTGCTCGCCAAGGCGAGCAAAATCAGCAGAAAGTATTGATGGCGCTAGCTTAACTTGATTGCTCATATTCCTCCTCCATGAATCTTTTTGCCTTGATTAATGCTGCTTCTACTTGCTGTGGAGAAGTGCCGCCAATAATATTCCGAGCGGTTATGGATGACTCTAGAGTTATATTATATACGTCTTCACTGAAAATAGGGGAGAAGCTGCCGTATTCACTCAAGCTAAGCTCGTGGAAGCCCTTGCCTTTGCTAATGGCATATTCGCCAAGTTTAGCCACAACGCCGTGAGCTTCACGGAATGGCAATCCTTTCTTCACCAGATAATCGGCTAAATCGGTGGCTAGAATGTAGTCCTTTTTAATAACGTCGCGCATACGCTTAACATTAACCCGAATTGCTTTTACCATCTCGGCAAACACTTTCAAGCTGGAATGTAATGTATCCACAGTGTCGAAGAGACCTTCTTTATCCTCTTGCATATCGCGGTTATAGGTCAAGGGTAAAGCTTTCATAGTAGTCAAGATACCCATGAGATTGCCGTATACTCTCCCAGTTTTACCTCTGGCCAGTTCCGCCACGTCGGGATTTTTCTTTTGTGGCATGATGCTGCTGCCTGTGGTGAAAGCTTCGCCAATCTCTATAAAGCCAAATTCGGCTGATGACCATAAAATAAGCTCCTCAGCCAAGCGCGAAAGGTGCATCATAGTGATTGCAGCACACGCTTGATACTCTATGACAAAATCTCTATCCGAGACAGCATCGAGGCTGTTGGTGCTTACTTTACCGAACCCCAATTCTTGGGCAACAAACTCACGGTTTATAGGGTAAGGGACACTGGCTAAAGCACCGCTGCCTAAGGGTAAAACGTCGGTACGTTTGAGACAACCATGGAACCTCTCTTTATCTCGCTGAAACATCTCAAAATAAGCCAGCAAATGGTGAGCTAAGAGGACCGGTTGAGCTTGCTGCAGATGGGTATAGCCAGGCATGATGACCTTTTTGTTTGCCTCGGCTAATTCCACAAGCGAGGTTTGCAAGGCTTTTAGTTCACCAATGGTTTTCAAGATTTCCTCTTTGACAAAGAGGCGTAAATCCAAAGCTATTTGATCATTCCTGGAGCGGGCGGTATGGAGCTTGCCGGCCACATCACCTATCTTTTCAAACAATCCGGCTTCGATATTCATATGTATATCTTCAAGCTCAGGCTTGAACTGAAATTTCCTCTGCTCTATTTCTTCACGAATGGAATTAAGCCCAGCAATTATACTGTTAGCATCGCTAGCAGCTATTACCCCCTGCTTTGCCAGCATCTTGGTGTGAGCAATGCTGCCTTCAATGTCCTGGCGATATAATCGCTGGTCAAAAGGAAAAGAAGCGAGGTAATCTAGCGACATTTTATTAACCTCTTTCTGAAACCGATTACGCAAGTAACTCATCTAAATCTGCCTCAAGTGTTGAGATAAAATCTTGATACTTTCCTTACCTATTTGTCAACCAGTTTTTTGTTAAATGAGTGGTGGGGACTTCAATTTCAATGTAGCTTTAGTCTTGGCATGAATCTACCTCAGGCGTCGAGCTAACGTTAAAATCACAGCGAGTTAATTTAAAGTTATCGAGATCTCTCAATCAATCCTAAATTCGCTGCAAGCACAGCATCAATATCATTCATCGTTATGTCGCCCACTTTTCCTGGGGCTTCCCCTTGCAGGTCTATTTTAAGAACAGGCTGAGTCAAACCCAATTGAACTATACTGTCATGCTCCAAACTAGCCTGCCCGGCTGATAAGTTGAAATCCCTCTGATCTTGCAGGTCAACCCTATGGGAAAGAGGCGCCACAAGAATAGTGGGATAAAGGGGGTCATCATTATCGAGGTTGGTTTGGAGAATTAAAACGGGTCTGTTTTCGTGCAATTCCCGCCCAGGCTTTGAAGGGAGCCGTGTTTCTGGCAACACGATGAGAGCATCAACAATTAAATATATTTCACCGCGCTGAACCTTGCGTCCAGTAATACCAAGACGAGAAAAGGCGTTCTTAATAGACATACTTACTTATTAACTCTAAGCCTTGCTGTATTGGCTCGCTTCCGTGTTATAGAGAGTGCTGTCATTATCTGTTGCCGATGCTCTGCCCGCTCCTCAGGAGAACCCTTGATGATAAAATCCATTCCCAGGATATGCTTTTGGAGCTCTTTCATGTGTGGGTGCTCTTTAATTCTGGGCTTGGCTTGTGTTTTTGACATGTCTAATTTTTCCCCCTTAATTTTTACAACTCGCATCGGTTCCGTTTGATAGTGGGAATGTTTCAGGGCGGGCAGACTCTGCCCGCTGTGGTCAGCAATAACCTTATTGAGAGCTTGTAGGCAATCATCAGTTAGCTCGAATTGAGTAGTAAGCTCAGGCCCTGGCAGGTAATTTAGCTGATAGCCAGAGCCAAAAAGAAGCATTGCTAGCTTCAACTCGCGTTTATCCATGGATTCTGCCGTATTCGGAATGTCGGAGCAGAAAACACCGTAGTTGCCAAGTTCATATTTGCAATCTGTCATCTGCTCGCCATGAAATTGCCAGTAATAATAGTCAGCCAGGTAGACAAGCTTCATAAGGGAAGTCTTTGTAGGAGGGTATTTGGCGTTGTAGACCAGGTAAAGAATGGCATCTCGCAGATTAGCTCTCATCCATTTCCTCTCAAGTCCTAACGCTCAATAGCTTATTAGGGTGGAATTTACGCTTAAGTATTAGGCTCCTACAACTACTATGATTACCATACCATTAAGCTGTCTTAGCGTCAACACCAATTTGGCATCT
>CAZEQL010000045.1:0-9285 GCA_964514415.1 uncultured Dehalococcoidales bacterium | reverse complement strand
TGTGCCCCCCTCAGTGTATCACCGCTGACCTGGAGCCATGCCGCCGTGGTGATAGTGGTCCACGAGTATATCGACAAGTACCATAAGCTCCAAGCACAGCTACACCATAGGGGAAAAGATACGTAGTCCGCTTATCCCGGTCTTTGAATCCCCTGTTGCACATTCTGACGCAATGTTCAATTGATGAGAGCGCCGCAGTAACCGAATGCCGCAGTAGCAGAATATATGCCCGTGCAGCTACTATGGTGAGCACTAGTTCTGTTCCGAGGTTTGCAACATGCAGCGCCAACGTTGCGGGCTCACATTAAGGGATGCCAGATGTTAAGTTGGGGTGAATTCGTTATTCGTATAAAACTTGACTCCTTTGAAAAAGTGGACTTTGGTCTTGTCCCACAAGAGCACGCGCTGCGCTGTTAACTTGGGGAGACACTTTATTTTTTCCGAACTTGAGTAGATAGAAAATTGCCCGTACTTAGGCATTGTTGAAACAGGGCAAACTAAATTTAAATTTTCTAGTGTAACAGGGATTAGATTCAAGCGGAGGCGAATATATGTTGGTGAAGATAGAGACTTACTTCGATGGTGAAGTTTGGTGTGCCCACGGGATAGGAGAGGATATATTCACTGTGAACACAACATTACTGTCTCGGCGCACAGGATTTTAGCCAAAGGGACGCTAAATGACATCATTACCAAAGTGAGCTTCTGGGATAATATTCTTAGGAAAGAGCTCATAGATAGATTAAGATGAGATAGGAGTGGTTGCTATACCGAAGAGGTTATTGAGCGTTGAGAGTTCCCTCCAGCATCTTAAGGAATTGGTATACCTCTTTTGGCGAGTCTAAGAAATACTGAGCCACGGGCTCAGTTGTCGCTTCGCCTACGAAAATAGAAATTCCACCATTCTCATCTACCACGCGAAAGCCGTCATAATCAGTTACATCATCACCAAGGTAGACCATTAACGGTTTGTTTTCTCCTTCAAGCTTTTGAGCTATGAATTTTATTGCTTTACCCTTGTCCCAATCCACTGCCGGTTTTATGTCGTACACCTTCTTACCCGGGGTAATTTTTATTTTACTTGAGGCATTGAGAGGTCTGGTAAATCGAGAGAATATTTCAGTTAGCTCGTCTAGTTGTGTTTCATCTACGAGGCGATAGTGCAGGCTTAATGTTAGTCCTTTGTTATCTACCCTGGCACCTTGGATGCCAGCCAAAGCTTTACCAAGATCCTGACATAAGGAATGCAGCAAAGGCTCAGTTTCCTTAGCGACGGAGTTGACATAACTAATAGCTGGCCCCATTATTTCCAGGCCATGGTTCCCGGCATAAAAGATGCCATCAATGACTACCTTTCTCTTTAAGTCTCCGAGTGTTCGGCCACTTATTATGCCCAGGGTTATACGAGAGTTTTCAGCCAGCTCTTGTAAGCATATCCTTACCTCTGGAGATAAGTTTGCCAATTCGGGTTTTTCTACAATAGGGGTTAGTGTGCCATCATAGTCAATTAACAGTAGTATGTTTTTTGCTTCCTTGATTTTGGTAGCAACAACAGTCCAGTAAGAAAAGAGATGTTTCACACTATATTCTATAAGGTTAAACTAATTTTGCCAGCTCCGAGAAAATATCTGCGGCCCATTTGTAGATGTTATTCCTTCTCACTTTACTTCTCTTTTTTACCATCCGCCTGCGCTTTTCTGATTTGGGCATGTCCAGTGCTTTCTTGATGGATGCAGCAAAATGGTCAAGGGCAAGAGGGTTTATTAATAAAGCGTCACTGAGTTCCTTGGCAGCTCCAGTGAAAGAGCTTAATAATAGGATACCATCGTTGTCATATTTGCTAGCGACAAATTCCTTAGCTACTAGATTCATCCCATCATGTAGCGAGCTTACTATACATAAGTCTGCCATACCTCTTAAGGCAGCTAATGTACTGGATGGCAAAGGGCCGATGATGGTGATTATGGGTTTCCAATCTTCTGAGCCGTGTTTCAGGTTTATTTTCTCCGCTAATGCATCTAGATTTTTCCCTAGCTCCTTGTAACTTGAGATTTCAGTGCGACTGGGCACTTCTACCTCTATGAAGACTAGTTTTTCTTTATATTCAGGCCACTTGTCTAGAAAGCGGTCTATAGCCATCAGCTTTTGGGGAATTCCTTTGGTGTAATCCAATCGGTCAATTCCAATCCCTATAACTTTATCGCTTAATCCTAGCTCATCTTTTACTCTCTTTATCTCTTCTTTGATTTCATCACTTTGAGCTTCCCGTGAAAGTTGCTCAAAGTCTATGCTTATAGGGAAGGAGGATGCCTTCGTTTTCTTTTCACCCCAGGTTACCTCTGCCTTTTCGTAGTTAACTCTGGCTTCTGTGGCTCTATTTACTGTGGTGAGGAAGTTGCGACAGTAACGCACTGTATGAAAGCCCAAAAGGTCGTTTCCTAAGAGGCCATCTAATATCTCTTCCTGCCAGGGACATGTATCAAAAACTTGTTGTTTGGGCCAGGGAATATGCCAAAATTGCGCTATCGTAGTCTCTGGACTAGCTTCTTTTATCAAACGCGGCAATAAGGCGAGGTGATAATCCTGAATAAAGACCAACGCCTTTCTGTTTCCTATTTCCTCCAGCACGCTTTGAGCAAACATACTGTTTACCTTTTTATAAGTATTCCACTGTGATTCATTGAATATAGGTTGAATATGAGTAGAATGACACAATGGCCAAAGTGCCTGATTTGAGAAGCCGTAATAATAGCCGTTTATCTCTTCCTCGGTTAGCCACACTCGCTTTAAAGTGTAAAGTGGTTCTTCGGGGGGAACTATTACCTTATTCTTTGAGTCTACTGTCTCTCTATCAGCCGTACCATCTCCACAAGCAATCCACAAACCGCCTGTGGCGCGCATTACGGAATCTAATGCTGTGGTTACTCCCCCGACTGAACTATGGCACGCGATTTCATTTCCTACATGGGTATGGATATAGGGCTCACGATGGGAGACGATTATGATGAAGCTGCCAGACAACTGTGCTTTTACCAGTTCGCTTAAATTTTCTTTGTTCCACACTGGCTTTATTAATACTCGACCGCATTTTACTACAAATGAGCTATTCAACCAAACCAACTATTGATTATGCTATAATCGCTAGGTGGTGGCAGGATGTTGGGTAATGATAACTGGGTAAATAATAAAGGATGGCTAAAGTGAAGACAAAAAAGATTGCTGTTTTAACTAGCGGTGGTGATGCTCCAGGGATGAATGCCTGCATCAGGGCCGTCGTCCGTTGTGGGGTTAGCCGCAGGTTGGAGGTAGTGGGGATTCGACGGGGCTATGCTGGTCTGCTTGAGGAGGACTTCGTGGGGTTGAGCCCCAGGGCAGTAGCTAATATTGTCCAGCGAGGGGGGACCTTTCTGGAGACGGCTCGCTGTGAGGAGATGAGGACCGTAGAAGGTATAAAGAAAGCAGTTGAGATTTTACAGCGGGAAGATATTGACGGGTTGATAACTATAGGTGGAGATGGCACATTTCGTGGTGCCACGGCTTTAGCTGAGGTGGGAGATATAAAAGTAATTGGCATTCCAGGCACTATAGATAATGATGTTTATGGAACTGACTATTCCATTGGTTTCGATACGGCGGTAAATACTGCTTTGGATGCCATAGACAAGATCAGGGATACCGCAGAGTCTTTACGACGGCCTTTTTTTATTGAGGTCATGGGAAAACGTAGGGGCTTTATTGCTCTAGATGTGGGAATCGCCGGTGGAGCTGAGGATATCTTGATTCCAGAAACGGAAACGAAAATAGAAGAGCTTTGTTCTAATATTAGGCACAATTTCAGCAAAGGCAAGAAGTCCTCTATTGTGATAGTTGCTGAAGGGGATGAAGCGGGAGGTGTTTTTCGAGTTGCTCAGCAGGTCTGGGAGCGATTGAAACTAGATTATCGGATTTGCGTCTTAGGACATATACAAAGGGGGGGCTCGCCCACAGCCAGAGATAGGATTCTGGCCAGTAAGTTGGGAGCAGCGGCTGTGGATGCTTTGGTTAGTGGCAAGTCGGGCTATATGGTGGGGGAGGTGAAAGGGGAAATAGCTCTCACTCCTTTAAGGGAAACATGGGAGAGGGAGAAGAAATTAGACAGCAACTTATTACAGTTAATCAAAATATTGGCTATGTAGGGATATGAGAAAAGTATCTACAGGCAAAATAAGAGGGTTGCAGCAACTGGCTGATGAGAAAGGCATTATGACAATGTGTGCTCTTGACCATAGAGGTTCACTTAAACAGATGCTTGGTGAAAAACACCCTGAGGGTGTCAGTTATCAAGACATGGTAGATTTTAAATTAGACCTCTGCCGAATTTTAGCTCCTCATGCTAGCGCTATCCTTCTGGACCCTATTTATGGAGCTGGGCAGGCTATTGCTGCTGGTGTTTTGCCCAAGAGCACAGGATTGTTGGTAAGTCTGGAAGAAAGTGGTTATCTTGGCGAAGCGGAGGCGCGAGTCACTGGGGTGCTGTTTGATTGGAATGTGGGAAAAGTAAAGAAGATGGGAGCGACAGCGGCTAAGCTTTTGCTCTATTATCGCCCCGACGTCGATGTCGCTGGCAGACAATTGGACACGGTGAAAAAGCTAGCCAATACTTGTTTAGTAGAAGATATACCCTTTGTTGTTGAGCCTGTAAGCTATAGAGTGAAAAAACTGGAAGCCAAACCTGAAGACTTCGCTAAAATAAAGCCGCAATTGGTCATTAAAACAGCACAGCAAATCACAACCTTTCCCATTGATGTGCTCAAGGCTGAGTTCCCCGCCGACCTTGAGTACGAGAAAGATGAGAACAAGTTGCTGGATTATTGTCATCAACTTAATGAGGCAAGCCAGGTTCCCTGGGTTATTCTCAGCGCTGGAGTGAATTTTGACCTGTTCTGTAAGCAGGTTGAGATAGCCTGTCAGGCGGGGGCTTCAGGTTTTCTAGCAGGGCGAGCCTTGTGGCAGGAGGCTACCCAAATTAGTTATCGGCAGGGAAGGTTAGAATTCCTGGAGACCATCGTGGCTAAAAGACTTAAAACCTTAACTGAACTGGCTGACAAATACGGAATTCCCTGGCATGCTAAACTTGAGTCTGAGGTGGTGGATGAAGATTGGTATCAGAGTTACTGAATAACCTGTCTTGTGTATGGTTCGGCTGAGAAGTATCGCATACCATTTCCCTTTTGGCGGAATGCCATGGTGGTATGGGGAAAGGCTCTGGGTATTGTGGCTGGGTTCTGTCAATGGATGTGGAATTTCCTTACCACGACTTGATATGCCTGGCTATGATGCTTATTGCTTGAAGTAGCTCGGTGGAGGGAGGGTGATGGTCGGTCCTTATGCGGGTGTATCCATGCTTGGGCTCGGGGAAAATCCCGATATTCCCTTTGAAATCGTTAGCGCAGGCTCGCAACAGTTTCTCTTCTAAACCATAATCTAAACTAAGGCTTCGTGCCAAGGATTCGTCTCCTTTCCACTCAATGGCTACCACCTTACCCCGTAAAGGAGGGCTTTTCTTTTTGTTCAACCTGGTTTTTCTAGGTGTTCGCTCCCCCATTATGTTAGGGCTTTTCACCAAGTAGTCTATGAAGTATTGTGTTCCGTACTGACTGGATACGCTGACGACATTTATGGAATTTATATTTTTGTCCTCTACCTTGATAATTCCCTCCGATTTCTGACCTGAGGCACGACCTAGTCCTATCTTCTCTCTATCATCGCCCTTTTCCACCAAGGACGCGACTATTCCCATTTCTTTTAAGTACTGACAAAGGTCTTCCCTTTTTAAAGGCCCAACCCTTCTCCTTTTGCGCAGAATCAGAGGCAATCCAATAACTGCTAACGTAGCCACTATAATGCTGAGTATGCTGCTCCACTCCACCTCTACGATCGATAAGGATAATCTAGATTTGCTCTACCTCGAAGCTGTAGGTTTCGATAATGGGGTTGGCCAGCAATTTTTGGCACATTCGGTCAACTTGCTCCTGAGCTTTGTCTTGATTATCCACCTCCACTTTGACTTCCATATATTTGCCAGCACGAACGCTGGTTACTTCGGTAAAACCCAGGTTATGCAGTGCCCCTTTTATGGTCAAACCTTGAGGGTCGTTAACCGTTGGCTTTAATGTGATGCGAATTTTGGCTAGATACATTCTGAAATCTCCTTTATTGGGAAAGCACAGTGTCCTCATCCTCGTAAGAAGGCGAGCAGCAACAGAGGAAGACCAGTTCCTCGTCCCCGATGTTCCAGATTTTGTGCTTTTGCCCTGGGAGTATAGCGATGCCATCTCCTTTGCTTACCTCTCTTACGTCATCAGCAATTTTTACCTTGCCTATACCCTGCAGTATATAGTAAATCTCCTCCGACTTGATGTGGCAGTGTTCCATCGTGGCTTTGCCCGGTGATACTCTCGCTTCAGCCAGGCTTTGATTTCGCAGCGAAGAGTTTCTCGGAGCAAGGATTTCCCTAATCTGGGAAGTATCTTTGGTAATGAAGGGTTTGACCTTATCTCTATTGATAATTTCCATCTTGTTTTCCTTCGAGAATATTCTCAGTCAGCTTACGATATACTTCAAGGTATCTTTTTGATGTTCCTTCGATTACTTCTGGCGGTAACATAGGTGCCGGTGGCTCTTTGTTCCATCCTGAGGCTGTCAGCCAGTCGCGGACTGGTTGTTTATCAAAACTAAGCTGCGAACCGCCCACTTTATATTGGCTGGCATCCCAGAAGCGACTTGAGTCTGGTGTTAGTAGTTCATCAATAAGTGACAGTTTATCGTCGATAAATCCAAACTCAAACTTGGTATCGGCGATTATTATGCCTTTGGTTTTAGCATAATCTTGAGCATAGCAGTAAATAAGTAAACTTTTTTCTTCTAGTTCTTGAATCAATTTGAGATTTCTTCGCTTCTCCTTCGCTTCATTCAGGGCAATGGTTGACCGAAATGACATTTCTTCAAGGTTCTTTATATCTTGGTTGGTTAGGGGGCGGTCGTGTTCTGTATCGCTTTTGGTAGTGGGGGTGAAGATAGGTTGAGGCAATTCTTGACCTTCTCTCATTCCTGATGGTAAATGGATATTACCAACTTTTCCGGTGTCTTTGTACTCTGCCCATGCTGAACCAGCTAGATAGCCCCGAACGATGCATTCTACAGAAATACGCTCAGCTTTAGCTACAAGCATGGAGCAACCCACAATATAATCAGGTAAATCTTGGGGATAATCCAGGAGATTCTTCACTTCGTTCAGAATGACATTACTATCAATTACCTTAATAAAGTGATTGGGTACAATATGGGCTGTCTTCTCAAACCAGAAAGCGGAAAGTTGGTTGAGAATCTTTCCTTTGTCAGGAATGCCACAGGGCAGGACGAAATCGAAGGCGGATATGCGGTCGGTGGACACTATGAGAAGTTTGTCGCCCAAATCATAGATGTCTCTCACCTTGCCGCGTCCGAATAAAGGAAAGGGCAAATCGGTTTGCAATAAGATATCAGAGTGCACGTGGAGCTAACCCTTCTATTTTAATTTGTTCAGCTTCTTCTGTTTTAGTTAACCCTAGTCGTTCAAAAGTGCTATCTACGTGTTTCAAATAGTAATTATAGTCGAAAAGAGATTCTAGCTCGCTTTCAGTCAGGTAAGCCGTTATCTGCTCATCTGACTTGAGCAAATCCAGGAAGCTTCTTTTTTCCTGCCAGGCTTTCATGGCGTTGTCTTGTACCATTTTGTATGCTTCCTCGCGGCTTATACCTTTGTCTATCAGGGCCAGAAGCACTCTTTGGGAGAAGACTAACCCCTGGGTAAGCTCAAGGTTACGACGCATGTTTTCGGAATAGACCTTTAGTCCTCTCATTATTGGGGTAAATATAGATAATATATAGTCGATTACTAGGCAAGAGTCAGGCAGGGTAATTCGCTCGGTGGAAGAGTGGCTGATGTCACGCTCATGCCACAAGGCAATATTTTCCATGGAGGTCAAAGCATAACCTCTTATTAATCTGGCAAGCCCACAAATACGCTCACAAAGCTCAGGATTCCGCTTATGAGGCATTGCTGAAGAGCCCGTTTGCCCTGCCTGGAAGGGCTCTTCGGCTTCGAGAACCTCAGTTCGCTGGAGGTGCCTAATCTCAGTGGCGAACTTTTCCAGGGAGCTAGCAATTATGGCTAAGGTGGTTACAAATTGGGCGTGGCGATCGCGCTGAATTATCTGGCTTGATATCGGAGCCGCCGTGAGTCCTAATTTGGCACAAGCTATTTGTTCCACTTGAGGAGGCACAGTAGCGTATGTGCCTACCGCTCCTGATATTTTGCCTACAGAGATAATTCTTTTGGCTTCAGACAACCTCTGAGCATTACGCTTCATCTCTTCAACCCATAGAGCTATCTTCAGGCCAAAGGTAGTTGGCTCAGCGTGAATACCATGGGTTCGACCCATCATAATGGTGTGCTTATGCTCTACAGCTTTGTTCTCTAAGACAGTAATAAGTGCGGCAATATCCTGTTCCAGGATACTAGCGGCTTCTTTTAATTGGAGACTTAGTGCAGTATCCATAACATCTGAAGAGGTAAGTCCGAGATGGATGAAACGAGACTCTTCACCCAGGCTTTCAGCCACAGAGCTAGTAAAGGCTGTCATGTCATGGTGAGTTACCTTTAGAATTTCAGCGATGCGATCCAGGTTGCAGCTAGCCTTCTGTATCTTGGATATAGCTTCTTTGGGAATCTTGCCCAATTTAGCCCAGGCTTCACAAACGGCTATTTCTACCTTAAGCCATTGGTCAAATTTATTCTCCTCAGACCAGATTTTTTTCATCTGTGGTCTGGAGTACCGTTCAATCATATTATTCTCCTGCTAGCGCTCTTTTATATTTGCAGTAAGCCTCTTTTATTGCCTTATATTCTATGCCCAGAATCTGAGCGGCAAGCAAGGCGGCATTTTTGGCGCCGCTTGTGCCAATGCCAACACAGGCTACGGGAATCCCAGCAGGCATCTGAACTATGGAGAGCAAGGCATCTATGCCCTTCAGCTCACTGGTAGGCAAGGGAACACCAATTACGGGCAAGGTTGTCCAGCTAGCCAGGATGCCGGGAAGATGAGCAGCTCTACCAGCAGCAGCTATGAGGATCTTAAACCCTCGTTTTTCTGCTTCCAAGCCATATTCCCTTAGCTTTTCTGGATTTCTATGTCCTGAGATGATGGAAAGTTCGTAATCAATGCCTAATTGCTTTAACATGTCCAATGCTGGCTGTATCAGGTC
>CAZEQL010000044.1:2996-9624 GCA_964514415.1 uncultured Dehalococcoidales bacterium | reverse complement strand
TGGAAGCAATCCGAGAGGAAATGCGGCGAAGGCGGGATCTCTTGCTACATGCACTTATCTCAAATGACCCCGGTAACCTTCCTAGATGCGCCTGGTTTAATAGGGGGTGTGATTATTCCGAGGTATGCGACTGCAAAACCACATCGGCGTCGCTGGCATATAAGATTGCTGAGTTAGCTGGGCAAGTCCAGGTTGACCATGCTACTTGTCAGCAACTTCTCAACCAACTTGCTGAGCCACAACCATCCCCACTATTTCGAATCAACGATACCGTCTTTCCTCGCAAGGCATATTTTAAACGTCTTAAACCACAAGAAATTGTGCTTGATGAAGAGGAATCACAACAGAAAAAGGAAGATTATCTCCGTTCCATGGACGAATCAGGCTTTCTTGATGCACTTCGCGATTCCCTAAGTTATGGTGCTCCCGGCGAAGTGCAGAATATGCCAGTCCAGCATGCATCCCTAAGCGACTTAGTTCGCATTCGTCAGAACTTGCCCACTATCTTACGAGATCCCAAGTTTCAGTCCGTAGTCGAAAGAGAACGGCTAGCCTGGACATTTCCTCATTACTTCCTCCGCCTGGGATTCGAGTGCGCCCTAACAGACCATCCCAAAGGCAGGTTATTGCTTTATTATGCTAAAGTTCCCCGAGAGGATGCTAAATTAATGGTCTACGATGTAAGCTTTAGAAATTTGAATGCTATTAAGACTGAAGCATTACGCCGGGTTGAGCTTTTAGAAAGAGCAACGTCACCAACAGAGCTTCCAAAATGCCCCTCATGGATGTGCTCTTACTGCGCCTACAAGTTTGAATGTGGCGAGATTTAACTTAAGACTTTCAATAACTATAGGAGTGCAATGAACTGGCTGGATGCAACTATCATAGTAAGTGGCATCATATTTGGTGTGCTGGGATTATGGAAAGGCGCCATCAAAGCTGCTTTTGGCATTGCCGGATTAATAGGAGGCATAGCTCTAGCAGGGCACTACTATGGGAGGTTCGCCACCATACTTTCCTCTGAAGGGGCAGCTTGGGCAGGGATAGCTGCCTATGCCATTATCCTGATAGCCACGTTAGTCATAGCTAGCCTAGTTGGTTGGTTTGTAGCTAAACTGGTTCACATCACAATGCTTGGCTGGGTAGATAGGCTTGTTGGCTTCATTCTTGGAGCGGGCGTAGGAACCATGTTATGCGCCGCTATTGTTGCTATTGTGAGCAAGTATTTCCCGAGCACAGAGACAATTATTACTCAATCAGCAGTGGCAAAATTTTTGATGGAGCAATTCCCCTTATTACTAGCGCTTCTCCCCAAGGAATTTGACTTCATTCGCGATTTCTTTTCACCTTCCGGGATACCCGGCAAAATGTGAGCACCTTAATTACTTTTTGCCCAAATAAGGCTTATCTCCACTATTTGCACGGGCAAAATGAGCTGTAGGCTGTCTCTGTCTGACTGCCCAAAATCGCTCTAGTGCTAGAAACGGAGATAAGCTTGGCAATCTAATGCTTGAGTTCACCGCCAGCATTAAGCCGGTTAAGTGCAATGATTTGTTATGCTGTCATCACGGCTGCTGGAATGCAAACACAGTTTTGAAGTCATTTTTCATGCTGATGATAGTCCAATTGCGGTCCTTAGCCACTTTCAGTATTTTCTCGGCACCTTTGTCATACTGATACTCTCGCTCCGCATCATCGTGGTGAACGAGCATCATCAAACCGGGACCTTCCCTATCATCAGTAAACTCAAGCATTTCCTGATCACCGTCTGAGTTGCCTACGGCAAGGATAGGCCGTTTTCCAATATGAAGTTGTATGTTGACAGCTTTGCCATCGAAATCGCTGATGGGCTCTACAAACTTTTCTATCCTGATGAGATAAGACCTTCCATTCTGCACGATGTATTCAAACATTGCACTTATGCCAATCACATTCTCGGGCGGAACACCATAGACTTGTTCTGAGTAAGCACGCATGAGTCCTGCCATACCGCCAGACACTATGAACACCTTGAACTCTTTCAATCTAAGGTAATCCATAAGTTCTAACATGGGCTTGTAAACAACCCTGGTGTAAGGAACCTTAAAACGAGGGTGCTCGGACTCGCTAACAAACGCCTTTGCTGTGGCTATATACTCAGCCTGCGTCATCCCTGAAAAGGGCTCCAATATCAGTTGACCTAGCTCTTCTTCGCTGAGGCTCGCAAAGTAGCTGGCATCCTTTTCCCATGCTGCCTTGTAGGGTTGCTTGTTCCGCAGCGAGGGGTTCTCTTCAGCTTTTGTGTAGATTTGATAGAAAACAAACGCCATAGGAAGAGACATGGGTTGTTCACAGCACAGCGTCCCGTCGTTGTCGAACACAGCGATGCGATTTTCTGGTAGGATGTATGAAGGATTCGAAGGGTCAGTTACCTCCTCCACAAAGTGAATCACATGGCTCTTCGTTGCCCCTTGATTCCAGGCGGGAAGCGGATCAGACGCAGGTAAAGTACAACCGCAAAGTGGTGAGAAACAAAACAAAGAAAACAAACAAAACAAAGAAACCGAAACTATCTTCAGGCGCTTCTCTCTCATACTCACCTCCAGCGGTTAGGTCCCAATTTTCCTGTAAAAGCTGCTGACAATGACAATAAATTTAAGGAAGAGGAAATTTGCTCCTCAGTCCCCCAGGAGGCCATCTAAAATCCTTTTAAGCTCCTTCTTGGGCTTGAACCCAACAACCTGCTGAACAGGCTGACTGTCCTTAAATACGAGCATAGTGGGAATGGCAGCTATACCATACTTTGCAGCCAAGGGATTATTCTCGTCCACATTCGCTTTAGCGAAGTTTACCTTGCCAGCATACTCTTTAGCTAATTCCTCCAAAACAGGAGCAGCAGCCAGACAAGGAGCACACCACTCCGCCCAGAAATCTACTAAAACTGGCAATTTTGATTGCAATACAGTCTTTTGAAAACTATCATCACCCTTTATCGTTTGTATCATTGGTTTGACCTCCTATAATTTAAAATGCCTCATTTAAGGAGAAGAAAGCGATAGCATTTTTTGTTGTCTGCTCAGCAATTGTAGCTTCATCAACCCCTTTAAGCTGAGCTGCTGCTTTCAAACTCCTTAAAACATCAGCAGGCTTAGATTCGTATCTTGTTTCTCTGCCATAAGTAACAGGACAATCGGTTTCTAAAAGCAACCTATTAAGGGATATTCCTTTCACTGCCCTTCTATGCTCTTCATGATATTCAGCAGCCGGGGTAGCAGAAATAAAATAGCCAGCATCAATTATATCCTTAAGAACGCTGGAAAAACCAGTAAACCAGTGAAATACCGCCTTTTCTACCCTTGAATCCTGAACTAACTGGAGAGCATCCTTCCAGGCATACCTGCTGTGAATTATTGACGGTTTAGCATATTTTGATGCTAAATCCAAAAGTCGCCTTAAAACGCCCTTCTGCATTTCTTTCGATACTGCCTTCACTACTCTCTTATCATAATCCAAGCCTATCTCACCGATAGCGACTGCCTTAGCAATATTCTGTTCAATAAATCTTAAATTATCGTCTATCTGAGAAGCCTCCAGGTTGCCCAACTCCATGGGATGTAATCCCAGAGCAGGATAAACAAAAGAGCTATATCTCCGAGAAATTTCCAGTATTTTTACATTTGATTGATAATTCGACCCCACAGCCACTATGGCAACAACGCCAGCTCCCTTAGCTTGTTCAAGTGCCGAGTCAAGGCCCTTTAATTCATCCAGATGGGCATGAGTATCAATGAGCTTGTACACACTAATCTTGATTATCTCTAGATTTTCTTTTCATCGAGCATACCTTTGTACAATTCGAGCCCCCTCTCGGTGGGTTCATAGGCGTAAAGAGAAAACTCTCCCCGCTCCTTAGTAATCAAATTTGCTGAGACCAACGCTCTCAGTACTGCCTCGCCAAAGTAGCCTGTCAGATTGAGATGATGGTCAGGGACTGCCCTACTGGTGGCCTCATACTCCTTACAAATACTGCCCAGAAGTTTTGCCGGCCCTTTTTCCAAACTCTGGAGAAGTGCTTGCATAGTTTCCGTCTTCTTTACCTCAGCGACAAAATCTTCGAAGGCACTCATATCTATTAACTCTTAATACCTACAGTAATATATAGGTCTCCTGTCCTTTCTCCTCCCAGCCCCATCCCCCTGAGCCTTATTCTCGTTTTTTCCGTAACTCCCGGCGGCACCTTGACCATAAGCTTTTTCTTCTCCTTGCCTCTCTTGTACTTAATCTTCCTCTCAATCCCCGACACAGCTTCTTTCCGAGAAAGAGTAATCTTGTGATATAAATCCCTTCCGTTGCTTTGCCAGGGAAGTTCTTGCACGCCCAGTATTTTCTTAAGGGTAAATTTCATTATTTTCCCCGTAAGGCGCAACAATAATGGTGGCTTATATCCCCTGGAGGGAGACGGAGTAAATTGCCATCCTCTCATTGGCTCAGCAGAGAAACCGAAGCTAGCCCCTCTACCACCAAAGAACATATTATTCACAAATCCTTCGTCAAACCGCAACCCAGCCCCTTGAAACATTCTTGCTAACTCTTGAAACAAATAAGGATTGGCAAATGCGTCTCTAAACACTCGTTCCTGACTATAATATTGCCCGCCGGCATATTGAGCACCATATCCAGCACCGGCAAAACCTGCCTGCTTCATCCTATCGTATTCCCGCCTCTTGCCTTCGTCCCCCAACACAGCATAGGATTCATTAAGCTCCTTAAATTTTTCCTCAGCCCACTTCTCGTTTCCCAAATTTCTATCGGGATGATATTTCATAGCAAGCCTCCTGAAGGCATGCTTTATTTCTTCGTGACCAGCCCTTTCAGACACCCCAAGAATAGAGTAATAATCTTTCATATCACTAATATATACTTATTTTAGAGATTAAAGGTCACTATGGCAACTAAAATGAGATTACACGCACTGGATATAGTTTATCAGGTAAACGTATCAATTTTCTACTTCGAGCTGGCCACGTGGATAGAGCCCCTAATACCTTGACGTCTTACTACCGATAATTTAGAATTACAACAAATGGAATTTGTCCATTTCTTTCTCAGAGGAAAGGGATGGCGAGAAAATAACAGAGGAGGTGAGAGATATCAGGAACATCGCTATATTGAGGCTAAAAGGGGGAATTGCACCGGCGCATAAAAATATCTTATTGCTAAAAGGAGGAACATTGTAATGGTAGGAATTACTTCGTATGGAGCATATGTCCCTTGGTTTCGAATGAATCGTAAGACCATCGCCGCAGCCGTGGGTTGGTTTAACCCCGGAGCTCTACCCGGAGAGAAGGCAGTATCAAACTATGATGAGGATAGTGTCAGCATGGCAGTAAATGCTAGCGTGGACTGCTTGAACACTCTCGATCGAGAAAAGGTAGACGGATTATATTTCGCTACTACTACTTCTCCATATAAGGAAAGGCAAGGGGCAGGGATAATTGCTATCGCCCTCGACCTCCCTGTCAATATCAGAGCGGCTGACTTTACTGACTCCGCCAAGGCGGGAACTGCTGCTTTGATATCTGCCTGTGACGCAGTCAAGGCAGGGTCGCTGAAAAACTCACTTGTTTGTGCCTCTGATTGCCGTTTAGCGCAAGCGGGCGGAGCTCAAGAGCAGGCTTTTGGGGACGCCGCTGCTGCTCTTCTCGTAGGAGATAGCAATGTGATTGCCAGTTTCGGGGGTTCATACTCTATCTCTCAGGATTTCATGGGTCACTGGAGAGGAGAGAGTCATAAATTTGACCAAACCTGGGAAGATAGATTCATTCGAGACGAAGGTTATTCTAAATTCATCCCCCAGGTTATCTCCGGGCTGTTACAGAAATACAACCTCAACATTAATGATTTTGCTAAACTAGTTTATACTTTCCCTTACGCCAGGGAACACGCAGCGCTGGGTAACAAGCTGGGAGTTGACCCCAGTCGAATTCAAGACCCTATGCTTACATCAGTAGGCGATAGCGGTACAGCTTATCCTCTAACAATGCTGGTAGCAGCTCTTGAAGAGGCCAAGCCAGGAGACAAGATTCTTGTTGTTGGTTTCGGTAGTGGAAGTGATGCCCTATTCTTCCAGGTGACTGACGAAATAGAGAAGGTAAAGGGTAGAAAGGGAATCAAGGGGCATCTGGCATCAAGGCAAGAATTAACCAACTACGAAAAATATCTTACATTCCGCAATATGCTACCACTGGAGAAGGGAATTCGTGGGGAGGAAGTAGCTTTCAGTCAGCTATCAACGCTGTGGAGGGAGCGCAAATCAATTCTGTCCCTTTGTGGAGTTAAATGTAAGAAGTGCGGCACCCCACAGTATCCCTACCAAAGGGTGTGCGTGAATCCTCATTGTGGAGCCATTGATGAGATGGAATATTATCGCTTCTCTGACAGAAAGGGCAAGGTGTTTACTTATACCGGAGACAGCTTAGCCTTCAGTCCCGTCCCACCAGCGATATACGGGATCGTAGACTTCGACGGTGGAGGAAGATACCAGTTTGATTTTACCGACTGTGAGCTTGATTCACTCAAGATAGATATGCCCGTAATAATGACCTTCCGCAGGAAGTATCTTGATGAAAGACGCGGCTTTAGTTCATAC
>CAZEQL010000044.1:0-2896 GCA_964514415.1 uncultured Dehalococcoidales bacterium | reverse complement strand
ATAATGAAAGCCCCTATGATTGCCTGGCCTTTGGGATTGTTCGATTGCTGTGGGGTGAGCGATGGTTCTGCAGCAGCCATAGTGACCCGAGCCGATATGGCAAAGAAATTCAGGCCCGACCCTGTCTATGTTAAGGCACTCCAGATTGCCTTAACCCCCATGGAGGAGTTGATGTATACCGAGTGGGATGGTACTCATGTGGAGTCAACCACTCGTGCTGCACTCAGAGCCTATCAGGAGGCGGGGATAACGAACGCCCGTGAGGAGATAAGCATGGCTGAAGTTCACGATTGCTTTTCTATCACTGAGGCGGTAACCATGGAAGATTTGGAATTCAGCCCCAGGGGGAAAGTGAAAGAAGATATTGATTCCGGTCGCTTCAATCTCGATGGGCCACAACCTGTCCAGCCCGATGGTGGATTGAAGAGTTTTGGACATCCTATCGGTGCCTCCGGTATAAGAATGGTGTACGAAATGTATAAGCAGCTCCAGGGTAAGGCCGAGCAAAGGCAAATAAAGAATCCCAAATTTGGACTTACTCATAATTTGGGCGGCGTTCCCTATATGAACATAATTAGTATCATCATTGTTGGCAACTAAATGTTGCGCCCGAGGTGCCGCGCTCTAGGGGAAAATACTGAGAACAGGAGGTGGTAGTATGCAAAATAATCGGAGAGAAATAGAGGAACGGAAGAAAAGATGGGAGGAAACCACCCTCAAGGCAAGCCTCCAGAAACTGAGCAGGGAAAAACCCTATACCCGGACATATACTCCTTTAGACCTCAAGGAAGACTGGACCTTCCTGGATAAAGTAGGATTCCCCGGCGAGTATCCCTTTACCCGGTGTAGTTTTGCTACCTATACTCCCCCTCTGGACAGAGGTATAGATTCTGGTCTTTTTGGAATTAGTGGTGTTAATCCCAGAGCAGGTGAATACAGTGGCTTTGGCCGAGCTGAGGATACTCGTGACATGTGGCGAAGTGAAGGACGAAGAGGAGCCAATGTAGCCTTTGACCTGCCAACTCAGTGTGGCTATGATTCCGATGACCCCAATGCTCGGGGAGAAGTAGGCGGCACTGGTGTAGCCATAGACACCCTGCAGGACTTTGCCACCCTGTATGATGCTTTCCAGGGTGTGGTAACCCTGGACCAGATGGCATCCAACTGGACGATAAACGCCCCGGTCAACATACTCATCGCTATGTACATCGCCCTGGCGGAAAAGCAGGGTGTACCAATGGCTAAACTTAGAGGTACTCCTCAGAATGACATCCTGAAGGAGATACTGGGAAGAGGCACTCATATATTCCCTGTAGACCCCTCCATGAGAATGACCCGCGATACCATTGTCTTTTGTACAAAATATATGCCTCTGTATAATATCATGAGCATCTGTGGCGACCATATACGACAGTCTGGAGCGCTGACACAGTCACAGACAATAGCTTTTACCCTTTCCAACGCCATCGCTTACGTCAATCTGGGGATTTCCGCTGGGCTAAATGCAGACGATTTTGTGCCACGCATGCCCTTCCTCGGCCTTGCCGGCAGCCTGGAATTCTTCCGCGAGATAGCCATGTGGCGAGCAATAAGGAGAATGTGGGCTAAAATTATGAAGGAGCGTTTTGGTGCCACAAATCCCAAAACTCTGATGTTCCGTGCAGCATATTACGCCAATGCGAGTAGTGACTCTTGTACTGTACAGCGTCCCTTAAATAATGTGATTCGCGGGGTTATCGGCGGTGTTGCCGGATGTCTCTGCGGCGGGCAGGCATATGGGGGCATGCCTTTCGATGAGCCCCTGGGTTTAGGCTGGAGCTATGAGGCAAGACAGATTCGAGACGATGCCTCCAGAATACTAAGATATGAATCTCACCTGGAGGAGGTGATTGACCCATTAGCAGGTTCCTATTATATGGAATCATTGACTGATGAAATCGAGGATGAAGCATGGCAAATCATCAATAAAATTGATTCACTGGGCGGAGCCGCGGGAGCTATAAAAAGTGGCTGGTCTCATCGCTTTATCGCCCAGCAGGCATGGGAGAATCAGAAACAAATAGAACGAGGCGAGAAGATAATCGTAGGAGTCAATAAATTCACCGGTGAAAATGAGCTCGAGGTGCTTCCTAAAATGCTTGTGCCTCATCCCTACGACCCCAAGAAGAGGGAAAAGGCAGAAGAGCTACAGCTTGCCAAATTAAGGAAAATCAGGGCGGAAAGAGATAACACCCTGGTAAGTTCCGAACTTAAAAAAATAGAGAGCGCCGCTAAAAAGGAAGAGGAGAACCTGATACCCTACTTTATTGACGCGGTCAAAGCACAGGCTACCATAGGAGAAATCTGCGGGGTATTGAGGAGTGTTTTCGGAGAATATGAAGCTGTAAGTATATAGCTATATTGTGGAATGAGGGCTCCAAAGTTCTAAAAATCGGTATCACGGAAGCTGTTAAGGAGTGCTGTACGCTGGTTTGGTCTGTTTTTGCATGAAGACAACCCGCTGTGCTTACGAACATAATTAGTGCTTGCATTGTTGGCTTTTGATATTGAGTTCGAGGTATTGAACTCCGAGAAAGAATATCGGAAATAGGAGGGGATGATATGGGAAACAATCGGAGAGAAGTAGCAGAGAGGGAAAAAAGATGGGAGGAAACCACACTCAAAGCTAGCCTGCAGAAACTGGGACGGGAGAAACCTTACACCCGAATATATACTCCACTGGACATTAAGGAGGACTGGAATTTCCTGGATAAGGTGGGGTTCCCTGGTGAGTATCCCTTCACTCGAGCAAATTTCGCCACCTACAATCCGCCTCTAGATAGAGGTATAGATTCTGGCGCTATGGTAAGTAGTGGTGTCAGGTCAAGAGGGGGAGAGTATGGTGGATATGGCCGAG
>CAZEQL010000043.1:0-9637 GCA_964514415.1 uncultured Dehalococcoidales bacterium | reverse complement strand
CTTCTATGGCTTCAACATTGGTGGTATCTAATACCAGAGGGACATCGGTAACTTCCTGGATGATGTCGACTAGCCAGGTCATCGTCTCAACTCCAGCTTTTTTCTGAGGACCGATATTGAGGTCAATCCAATGTGCCCCACTCTCCACCTGTCTCAAAGCTAAATTCTGCAGAAAAGCTTTGTCACGATTCTCTATAGCAAGTTTGCAATGGCGAGAGATTATGTGTATAGACTCACCGATAACTATCACTCACACCCCTCATGACTAAAATTAAAAGTTAAAATAAAATATCAAAAGAATCAGTGTGAAGCAAGAATGATGCTGCCATAAGCTCACCCGTATTTAGTGCTTCACCTTGAATAACCTGCCTTTGCCAGTATCCTTCCGACGGATAAGTAAGCAGGCGAATCTTCAGGCAACTCAAGCAATGACCTTCCAACCAGGTTATATTCCTCTACAGCAGCATCATAGTCTATCTTCCCCAAATAGGAAGCCCCATTTATGTTCTGGACATATTTTTCTAAATCTTCGTTAAATCTGTGATTTGCTGCTAGATAAAAATTCTCATACTTAATGCCTATTTCTTTAGCCAGCTTTTGTATTCTTTGCGCAATTTTTATCGATTTCAAAGAAGGGTCTAATATAACAAACAGGTCGTCTATTTCTGACAACACTTTTCTATTCAGATGCTCCAATCCCGCCGGCGTATCTATAAGCATATATTTATAGCTGCTTGCCATTTTAGGGATAATTCCTCTGATTAGGTCGTTGGGAAGACAATAACAACCGCTTGTCCACTTTACCCCTAGGGAAACCAAATCAAATTTCTCTGACTCATATACACAATCACTGTGAAAAAGATATTCTATTTTTTGGGGCATAGGCATGGATTTTAGCTCCTCGTAAGCCTTGCGCTTTTGAAGATCAAAAAGCACATCTAAAACAGTTCTCACCTTTTCCCTTTCTAAATCTACTCCCAGCATATCGGCGAGATTCTGGTCGCCATCGATGTCGATAACTAATGAGGGATAGTTTGAAGAGCTTAGATATTTAGTAGCTAAGGCAATGAAGCTCGTTTTTCCGGTTCCGCCTCTTCCTGTAGAAATAATTCTCTTAGCCATATTGCACCTTACCCTCACCCTTTCCTTCCCCCTCTCCCTTGAAGGGATAGCTTAGGTGAGGGTGAAATTCGTCCTACCTGGCGAAGAAATCTGGTCTGAAGGGATCCCATCTACCTACTAGCCAATCAAACGCAGGTTGAGGAAACTTTTCCTTAAATATTCTGTAGTAATATAGCTCCTCTATAGAGGATAACCTTGGGTTACCCTCTATCCTGTTGTGCTGTAAAAGCTCACTGCTAGAAACATGTCTCTCAGCCATTGTGCGCATGATACTGGCCACACCCGAACCCTGGGCAAAAAACCTTTTTGTTTGGTAAATGATGTGCTCGGGTAAACAACCCTCAAATGCCTGGCGCAGAACCCACTTCCCAACTTGTTCTGTGCCATGAATCTTGCAACTTATCGGGATTTTCAAGCAAAAATCAACCACTTTGGAGTCAAGGAAAGGTGTGCGACTTTCTATGGAATTTGCGGCATTCAACCTATCTAATCTTTGCAACGCTGTGTTATAAGCTACATTGATAAGTCTATCTACTATACTGGCAACCTCCTCATGGTTCTTGCCCTGCTTGAATTGACCATCGTAACCAGCAAAGAACTCATCTGCGCCTTCGCCAGTGAGAATGCACCTTGTATGCGGGCTGACAAACCGTGCAGCGAGGAAATTGGCAATTGCCCCGTGTATACAGCTTTCCTCGAACATCTCCTGATGATATATAGCATGGGGTAATATCTCGTTTATCTCCTTTTCACTGAAGATTAGCACATGGTGCTTGATGCCCAAGTATTTAGTTACATCTTGAGCCAAGGGGAGGTCTTTCCCATTCTCCATACTTACTGTAAATGCCTCGATATCCGGCTTTATCTGATGTGCCATGTAGATTATGAGGCTACTATCCAACCCTCCGCTTAAGAGAACTCCCCCCACAGCGTTGTCTTTCATCCTTTTTTCTACTGCTTCTGTCAAAAGTCGATGTGTTACCTTCTTGGCCTGCTCATAATTCTCAAAATCGGGAGTTTCAACAGCCTGAAAAGCATATTTTTGGAATCCCTGTTCTTGGGAATAAACATAGCCAGGCGGAAACTCCTTAATATCGTCAACTATACCCACCAGGCTCTTTGCCTCTGAGGCAAAACATAATCTTCCATCGCTATGCCCATAATAGAGGGGTTTTACGCCCACAGCGTCACGAGCTAGCATCAAGTTACCATTATTAGATATAGCACAGGCAAAGTCTCCATCTAAATTCTTGGCAAACTGGGAACCAAACTTATCATAGAAATACAGCACAGCCTCTGCATCGGTCATACTTGCTGTTTCCGGATTATATACACGGCCATCGAGGACGACTGCTCTTTTACCATCAAACACATGATGAGAGCTATCCTTTGAGACTCCACCCACATTCAGCTCACAACACCCCAAACTCGTGTTACCTGTTTGGTTTATCCATACTTCGTGTGGGCCTCTATGCTTAATTCTGTTAAGCATGGCGCCTAATTCACCGTTGTCGCTCCCCTGAATTCCAGCGATTCCTGCCATAATTACTCTCCTTTACTCAAAAAAGTACACTTGCCCTACACTCTCACTTTTTGAAAATCTTCAAGCACCTTAATGGCGTGAAAACCATCGGCGCAATAGGCATCCGCTCCTATCTCCTGAGCATACTCCTCAGAGACCGCTGCTCCTCCAATTAGAACCTTAACTTCGTCCCTAAGACCATTCTCCTTCAGCGCTTCAATCGTCTCCCCCATTGCTACCATTGTGGTAGTCAGCAAAGCGGAAAGACCAAGAAAATCAGGCTTATCTTCTCTGACAACCTCGACAATCTTCTCCGAAGACACATCGATACCCAAGTCCTCTACCTCATAGCCTGCTCCCTTGAGCAGGATAGCCACGATATTTTTACCAATATCGTGGATATCTCCTTTCACTGTGGCTATAACGAATTTCCCCTTGGTTACATCCTCTGACCCGTCGAGATATGGTTTTAGAATGTCCATAGCTCCGCTTACCGCCTCGGCGGAGGCTAGCATATCCGGGATAAAGTACTCCTTTGCCCCGAACTTATCTCCTACCACTTCCATTCCTGCGGTTAAACCTTCCTCGATTATTATCGCTGGAGCGATATTGCTTTCTAGCGCCGACTGTGTTAACTCCAGCACACCGGGTGTCCCAACCACATCCCCATCTACTCCTTCATCATCCTTAGTTTTTCTACCCTGTATAACATTTTCCTTAAGTAAGACAATTATGTCTTCCTGCATTGTTCCCTCCTCTATTTTGTCCTTTTATCTTGGCTAATGGCTATAGCACCCCTATTAGGTGGGATTCGAAGCGCTGCTGATTTAGTCCAGAAAAGGCCACGTTCATACTCCCTAAAATATCGCTTATTTCTGAAGTCAATCTTGCTCGCCAAATAGCATAAGGCCCACGCAAGCCCAAAGTGCGGATGACGCAGAATACTGGACACGATGGTTCTTCCCAATCCGGGAATCCCCATGTCTGTATCTATCAACTCTCTGCCAAATTCCTGGCGAGATTTGTTGGTGTAGAAGCGGTACCTGCTCCACTGCTTACTGAAGTCTGCGAACGACTGGGGCAGCCCATAATAGAATACGGCATCTTTGGCCCATACAAACTCACGACCTTCTTTAATACATGAGTAGAAAATAAACTGGTCGTCGGCCAGTGAGAGAGGCAAAACAAGATGCTGATAGAAGTCCCTTGATAGGGCCATGACACGCCCATCTATACTCCACCAAGAAATGGGTTTTATTCTTCTGACCTTGTCCACCAGAATCCAGTCGAAATATGCTGCGTGCTTTACGGGATTGAGAGTAAAGCCGGGACGCACACGGACAAGGCCGCCCTGTACCAACGCAGCTTGCCCTTCATGGAAGTATCGCGACAGGTTTACAAGGGCATCTTCATTGGCTAACCTGATGTCGGCGTCGAGAAAAACAAGGACGTCTGCATCTGTAATTGAGATAGCCTTGTTTAGTGAATCTCGCTTGCCCTTTCTCTCCGCTTCTCTGATTAGTTTCACCCTTGTGTCTTCCCTGCTAACTTGCTGGACAATGTCATCGGTCTGATCTGTTGACGCGCCTGATATCACATAAATGTTTTGTATCCTAACCCAATCACTCTGTTTTGCTGCCATCACATCCTGCAATACATCGCCAACGCAATTTTCCTCATTGTATACCGGAATCACAATATCCATTCTTAAGTTAGCCACCCTTTCCATCATTCTATCCCTCGTGGTAAGTATTTAGCCGGGGCAATATTCCCGGTATCTCCCGGAATATCCGTTTAGTGGTAGCTTCGTCTATGTGCTCTACGGGTCGGGCAAGAAATTGATTCATTCTATCGTAGGCTAATGCGAATACATTATCTGCCTCTCCATCCCCTTCGAAGGGATAAGGTAGCGAAAGTTGCCCGCTACGCAGCATATGGCGAATATAGCGAATATAAAGCTTCTGTGATGTCCCTATCACCTCTTTCATTTGCTTTAGGGAGTCATCTAGTTCTGCCTGGCTAATTCGCGGAGGCCGTAGAAAGAACTTGAGCATCTGGAAGTGGACATCATCCAAAACGGCCTGTAATGGACAGAAGGTAGCATTCCCAGCAAGCAGCCCATAAGCACAATGCAAGTATTGTGGCCCGCTTAGAGTGACTACAATGTCTGAGAACAACCTTTCTATCGAGGATTGTATTCCTGGTGTTTTTGCATCGCAAACGCCCGCAGTAGAATAGCAAGGCAGTTTGTAGAACCGTGCCATTTGGACACAATCGATATTATATTGACTGGATTCAGGAGCGCCGTAGGAGTCGTTAAGGTTATCAAGTCGAGCCCTTACGGGCACACTTCCATAGAGCACCGGTGTCCCCTTATTCACCAGTTGGCTTAATGTTATCCCTGCCAGAATTTCAGCATTTATTTGCGCCACGATGCCGTCTTCCTTAATAGGAGCTGTAGTTCCACTCTGGGGTGAAACAGCGATGGCTACAGGTAGCCCCCTCCTGCAAATTTCAATCAAAGTCTGAGTGGCATCATCAATAAATTGCAGAGGGCTTTTGACTAAACAAGTGATGAAGGAAACAATGGGGTTTTCCTTGAGTTCCTCGTCTCCTCCAACTATCAACTTTGCCATATCAAGGACATTATTCAGTTGTTCCAAGCTGGTCAGTCCTGCCATAACATGCTTGGTAGTGTTATCTAAGGAGGCGAAGAATTTATTAACATCTTTATTAGCTTCTGTGATGTCTTTATCCTGGATATTCACAGGACGAATGAAGGCATCCAGACTTTCCAGGTGCTCACATAGATGGGCTGCCTGGCAAAGGTCTAAAACAGTGCCACGCCGCGAGTGAAATTCAGGCACCTTAATCTCAATACCAGGGTCAGACTTCTTAACATAGGTTTGAAAATCAACATCGAGCCAGATATTCGTTTCCGAGCCGGAAACAAAGAACACTCTTGGCTCTTCACCATTCAGTGTCAGGCTGTTATCCTTATTTCTGGCACCTAACTTGACTATCTTAGGCGCACTATCGAGGGCTTGTAGAATGAGTTCCTCCGGTATTCTTATTAGCCAACAGGGATGATCGGTGGATGCTATCGGCGTAACATCTGCGCCGTTAGCCTGGAATATCTCCGCTGCCTCACCATTAAAAGATGTTATGCCTGGAGCATCCAGAATCTGCATAGAGGCATGGTGGATTTGCTTGACTTGCTCTTCAGTCATCCTTTCATACGGAGCATGAACCAGAATTCCTTCTCTTGCCATTTTATTTGCTAAAAAGCCCCTTTCTATATGCCTTTAAATATTCTTTGCAATGGGCATCCCTTCCTAGCAGCATTTCTCCCAACTTAATACTACCTATAGTGCTGCTGTGCAAAGGATTCACGATTACCGAATCAAGACCGGCATTCATAAGCATTAACAGGAAGGCATCGTTTATTATTGGTCGCTGAGGTAAGCCATAGGAGATGTTGCTCAAACCAACAACAGTCTTAGCTTCAGGATACCTTGCTTTAATCTGCTCTAGAGTCCTTAAAGTAACTTGTCCCTGAGCAGTATCTACCCCGATAGGCAGCACCAGAGGGTCGAAATATACTTTCTCAGCGGGAATGTTATAGCGGCTCAAACCTTCCAGGATTAGGTCGCATGCCTTAATACGCTCCTTTACTTGCGCTGGTATACCACTGTCATCCATAACCAAGGCAATAACATTAACCTGATACTTAGCTACTAAAGGACCTATAGCCTCTAATCTAGCTTTCTCGGCATTAACTGAGTTAACCATTACCACTTGATTGCTTCGCTTCTCTCGCAATGACATTCCTTGCTCTAATCCTGCTTCAATCACCTCAGGGTTGGCGCTGTCCACAACTATAGGTTTATCGGTGACCTCATAGATAATATCAATTAGCCATTTCATATCCTCGATTTCTTGCTTAGTAGACCCTTTACCCCCTCCTACGTTTACATCGAGGTAATCTGCGTTCTGAGCGCAGCGAAGAATCAATTCTTGAAGAAAAGAGCTATTATGTGTTCTTATTGCTTCTGCCACCCTTTTGCTGGTAGCGTTTATATTCTCACCAATGATTATCATATTCGAAAAATTAAAAGTCAAAGGTCAAAAATCAAAATGACAAATGAAAATTCAAAACCTTTAATTTTTGATGTGCATTTTTTCATTTTGCATTTTAATCTTTTATTTAGGGTTGCTCTGTATTTTTGCATTTCATCTATAAGCTCGTGTATTAAATAATTATGTCGGGAATCTCAGTTAATATCCTGCCTCTCCCATAAGGCGGCAAGCTATATCCGGGCTTATCTAAAATTTCTTCCACCCGTTCTTTTGCTTTCTGAAATATATCCTTACTCCCTTGTTCCTCCCATTTCTCTCTGAATTTCCTATTACTTAAAGTAGGTTCATAGTGTTCTCTCCTCATGTGAGTTCTGGTATGTCGGCTAGAAACAAAATGACCGCCAGGGCCTGCTTTCTTGATTGCATCGAAAGCCAGGGTTTCGTCGTTTACTTCTACCCCCTTTACAGCACGCATCACCATTCCCAATATCTCATTATCAATCACGAGCTTTTCACAGCTCATAGTGAGCGCAAATTCCATAAATCCGGCAGCATCGTGGATGAAATTAGCACCAGCCAAGGCACAAAGGAGATTGGTAATAGAAGATTCGTAACCGCACTGAGCATCAACGGTGTTAGAATCGCTCATGCCTCCGGTGGCATAAAAGGGCAGCTTATAAAATTGAGCCATCTGGGCACCAGCAGCATTTAACAATCCCATCTCAACTGAACCCGTGATATATTTCATATCCCGTAAGTCTGTGCTGCTAGCCACAGAACCAAAGATAACCGGCGTACCCGGGTTAGCAAGCTGGCTAATTATTACTCCAGCCAAAGAATCGACAACTTGCACAACCAAAGTTCCAGCTAAGGTCACAGGAGAGGTAGCCCCACACAGAGGCTCAGCAGGACATACCACTGGAATCCCTGCCTTTGCTATAGTTACCAGCATGTCACCATAGAGAGAATCAATTTTAAAGGGACTGATACTGCATGTTATCATGGATATGATGGGCCTTTCTCGAAGCTGGCGTTTAGAGCCGGCAATAATTTCAGCCATTTTTATAACTTGCTCTACGCCTTCTGGAGTATAGACCCCGCCCATAATATGTTTACGGGTGTTATCCAGACCGGCAAAGAAACGATTAACATCGACCTTCTCCACCGGCACATCACTGGGATAGACCGGCAACATAAAGATATGAATATTTTCTAAATTGTCTACCAGTTTGGCTATCTCCTTTAGGTCATTAAGTGTGGCTACTCTTTTACACCCGCTCTTCCTATCAATAACATTAAGAGCAGTGCCCCCAGTGCCAGCATGGACATTGGTGCCACCTAAGACTATGTTATGTTTCCTTTCTCTTGCGTATAATGTAACTTCGGATGGAGCTTTGCTAACCAAATCCATGACCATATGAATCGGAATCATCACACGCCGAGTATGTTCATCAACCTGAGCATTGGTATGCTTGAATAAGTCAAGAGCCTCTCTAGAGTTTACCTCGATACCGACCTCCTCAAAAACCCTCGCCACTGTCCCGTGGATTTTCTCCATAGATTCTTGTGATAGAGGCTTGTAGCTACCGCCTTCTATCCTCTTCTCGGTCATGGGGCAAATTCCTCCCTCCGCTCGGGGCAATTCTTCTTATTACAAAAGCGGCATGCAGAGAAAGTATTACAGGATTCCCCCATGCCTATAACGCCTGACATGGATTTGCGAGGCACCATTAAACAAGTGTCGGTTAAATTAACTCCAACGGATTTACCATCGAGACCTCTAAAGAGCTCCTTTTGCTGAGTAATATCCCAATCGCAATAGCCAGGGCTATAGCGCCAGCTCACTTTAGCGCCATTTGCTGCGGCGATGTCTCTAATCATACTTTCCAGCCAATCTGCTACTTTCTCTACTACCACCGACCCCACGGTATCTAACACCGACGCCTTGAGAATCGCTCCCTCCTCTGTTAGTTGGGAAACCTCCTTCTCTAGCGTATCGCCTATAGTTACCACAAATATGACAATTTGGTCGCAGCCAGAGAACACTTGAGCAAGAGTGCGAGATCTAAAGAGTAGTCTACCTACCGATATTGTCGAATCCCCAACGCTCGTTATGGGCTTAACCGTATAATAAACTGCAGGCTCAATAAATTCATATGCTTTATGTATTTGACTATCTACCAGAGATAATACCCCTGATCTCGGGTACTGTTCTTTTTCATAACCTAAGTACTCATGGATCTCGGCTTTATCTATCTCTACTTTAATATTTCCTACGGTTCTTGTTAAACTGACTTTATGCCTCCTTCCACTCCATCGTTATACATAAATTCCTTTCCCATAATGAAAGGACACATGTATCTAAGAATGAGAAAAAACCGCCGCTTAAGTTTAGTCCAGACGATTTATAGAACTTTAAAGTATGAAGTGCGAGATATTATGAATTGAATGCTCATGAAAAACCACTATGTAATATGTGTCCTCAATATGTGAATACTCATTCATCCACAAACGCCCCCCTTTTTAGTTTTAGGTAGCGCACTTGCCGCTACCTTCACCAAGCAGTATGACGCAATAACGCCTTGATGAGTTTAACATACCATAGCGTATCCTTGTCAAATCGTGTAGGCTTTTGTGCAGGAGGCTGTTACAGCTTCTTCCCCTGAACTAGTTGGGTCGCAGTCAAAAGCCACGAGTCAAATTAAGTTTATTGAGCCAGCTTAGTCAATTGAAAAGCAGAATTTCCCTACAAGAGATTTGGGCAGTATCTGAACTGATCCTGCAGTGAGGATCGCCGTTTGGTTTGTTGCTGTCAAGCGAATATGTCACCATAATTGTTTTGCGATTTTGTCACCTCTTATCTATATGCGCTTTGAAGGGTTTACGCCATGGATGGTTTGGCCCTGGTTTGGT
>CAZEQL010000042.1:0-9683 GCA_964514415.1 uncultured Dehalococcoidales bacterium | reverse complement strand
ATTTAGACTATGTCACTCCTCTTCTTCATCTTCACCTTGTTCCCAGATGGGCTCAGTAAATTTATCAATAAATTCAGCCGTAGCTTGCTTTGCTATCCTCTCCATTTCCTCGTTTGCTTGCTTAGCTACATGACTAAGCTCAGTCAAGTCCAACTCAATTCCCAACATTTCGGTTAAAACTTCAAGCACGGCCAAAGAGGCTTTAGGACTTGCTATCTGGGTGACATACGCTGGTACTTCACCCAGCAAACAAATGCCCTCCATATCTCGCTCCTTAGCCATCCCCAATATTAATCCATTCAATCCAGCAATACGAAGATCACCCCTAAGGACAACATTGTATTTCTTTAGCTGATCGACTAACTCATGTGTGGTAGCTACTCCCCATACTTTCGACTCCTCACTATGATGAATCTGCGTTACAGCAGCGGCACAACTATATACCATTTGCACCTTAAGCCTTTGTGCTACATCCAAAACACAGTTAACCAGTTCATATCCCTTAGAACCAGGCTGTTCTTCCCCAATAAATAACACCAAGCCCTTCTCACTCTTATTGTCCTGCCAGTAATAAAATTTGCTCTCGGGAAAACGAGGAGACTCAACCACATTATTTTCTACTATAACACCCACCGGCTCAAAGAACTTGACAGCCCGAATTTCACCTATTTCCTCAGCATTCAGCTTCTCTCTCAAATACCTCGCCACTATTAGAGAAACATCACCAATGCCAGGCCAAGAGGCAAGCATGAAACAATTTTTAGGATGTGGTTCTAAATGAAGCTTATAAAGATTACTTTCAAAATTAGATTTTCGCATTTCACTCCCTGGTTGCTACCGATATACGGGGACAATACAAATGGGGGCTTCGTAAAACTCCATCAACCCATCGCACTTCCCGCCCAATGGTGACTTCCTTTAAAGCCTGATAGATATTTCCAGAAATCATAGTATCCTTCACTCGCCCCACTATCCCCCCATTTTCCACCTTGTATCCTAATAAAACATTGCCACTAAAATCTCCGCTTAAGAGATTACCCTGGCCACCACCTATTAACTGTTCAACAATTAACCCCTCTTTCATATCCTCAACCATTTCCTGAAAGGAAACATCCCCTTCATCTATTATCAGGGAACTTATAGCTGGCTTGGGAAAATTACCACCAACTCTCCTACCATTGCCAGTACTTTGAGTGTCAGCTAAAGCTGCCGTTTGTAAGTCATACAAGAAATGCGAGACTACACCTTCTCTGATAAGCGCTAATTTCCGGCTGGGAACTCCTTCGTCGTCACAAGGACAGCTCTCTATACCATAAGCTATAGTAGCATCATCCCACAAGGTGAGCCTTTTGTCAAAAACCCGCTCTCCCAGTCTATCTTTCAACGGTGAGGCTCCTTCAATGACCGTTTTGCCATTAAAAGCTAGTTCTATGGGACTTAATAACGCACTAGTCACTCCACGCGGGGTAAAAATCACCGGCAGTAACTTAGTAGACGTAGTAGCTTTCTCTTTAGCCATTTCCAATTGTCTTATCACTCGGTCAGCCAAGATATCAATATTACAGAGCAAACGACATGAGCTTTCACTATCACCGACAAAAAGCATGTCTGTATCCCGAATGAGAACACCTTCCAGGCTAAGACTAAAGAAGCTCTTTTTGTAACTTGCTTCACCACCTTCAGAATTGATTATATAAATTGAGTTTGTTCCTTTAATTACTTCCACATCGCAAAGGATACCGGAAGTATGTTCTCCAACTTTAGCTATAAGGTGATTGCCAAGTTCTACCATCTCCTCTATCGCTACCCCTTCCACCTTAGAATCGAAGATGCTCACTTGAGGATAATTCTTCAAGGGAGAAAATGTGAAATTGGCTGGCAATCCAAATTGAGATGTTTCCACAGCCATGCCAAGCAAGGTTTCCACATTGTCAACGCCATTAGCCGTAGCATAACCAATTCTACCTTCTCGAAAAATTCGCAAGGCAACTCCAGTGTTTTCCTTAGTTTGAATCTGCTTCAAGTGATTGGCTTCAAAATGAACCGGTGTTGCCTGAGAAGAAATCCAGAAAACCTCAGCTTGCTCGGCTACTTTGCGAGCGGAGGAAAGAATCTCTGTAGCCAAAAGGTGTTCCAACTAATTGCCTCCTACCACACAGCGGTGGATTCTGATATGTGGACTGCCGTTAGAAACAGGCAACGGAGATTGCCCTCCTTTGCCACAACCCCCTCCCTGATTCATCTCCAGGTCACTGCCAATAGCATCTATGTTATCGAGAGTAACAAAAACATTGCCTGTTAACATCACTGGGCGTAGAAGTTCTGCCAATTTCCCATTACGAATCATGTAAGCTTCCCCAGATGTGAAAGTGAACATTTCCAAGCTAGTCATTCCTCCATACCAGTCCTTAACATAAACGCCTTCTTTGACTTCACTAAGCATTTCCTCGAAAGACGAATCGCCAGGCTCGATAAAAGTATTGGTCATACGCACTATAGGAGGAAAAAGGTAATTAATGGCACGAGCATTTCCCGTAAGCTTTTCCCCCATTTTAGCCGCTGTCTCTCGAGAGTGGAGCCTTCCTTCTAGAATACCTTCTCGGATAAGATAGGTTTTTGATGCCGGTACCCCCTCATCATCATATCTATAACTTCCCCTTAGTCCAGGAATAGTGGCATCATCAACGATGTTGAGATGCCTGCTTCCAAATCTTCGCCCTAAAGTCATAATCTCACGCAACTGCTCATTCTGATAAACAAAATCTGACTCAGATAAATGCCCAAAGGCCTCATGAGCAAAAACCCCGGCTAAAACAGGGTCTAAAATTACGGTGTACTCGCCTCCTTTCACTTGAGGAGCGGAAAGAAGAGCTGCGGCATGCCTCGCTATCTCCTTCACCTGGTCATGCAAACCCTCCAGAGCGGAAAAATCACCATTACTGCCCAGGCTTAATCCTGCCTGCTGAACTTCGTTGTCCTCCCAAGCTATAGCCGTCAACCTCAAGGCAAGGCTTGGTTTGGCTTGTTCTATATAGCTGCCTTCAGAATTAGCAAAAATGACTTTACGCCTAACGTCATGGTAATTAATTCTCGAGCTTTGTATCCTGGGGCTGCTTAGCATAATGTCATTGTATTCATCAACAAGCTCTTTTTTCGCCGCTAGTGGCACAGTCGCTGAATCTTTCTTTAATTCTACGGTTACCGTGTCTACCACAGGCTCTACAGGAGGAAGCTCAAAAGTTCCCCTGCTAGCTAGCCTTGCTTCCTTCACCGCTAATGCCACTTTGTCCCGTAGCTTATCCAGGTGATTAACGCTAACAAAACCCCAACCTCCCTTAACCAGAGCTCGGACATTGCCACCAAAATTAGCCGCTCTCCCTATTTCTTCCAATCTCTCACCTCGGTAGACAATATTAGTGCTTTGGCTCTCCTCCACACGAACTTCAATATAATCAGCATCATGCCCCTTCATAGCATCAATGAATTGATCACGCACGTCTTTATCTCCTCACCATAAACTTTCTAAAAATAATTGTAACTTATCCAGAAGCTTTGTCCAAACTTGTAGAGCTGAGGTATTCTAGGAAAGGTGTACAACTTATGATAGTGTATCTCATAAAATCTGTATTAAAGGAACATCATGCGGAAGGTTATCTTAGACATGGACCCCGGCATCGATGACGCTTTAGCCTTGCTCCTGGCTTTAAGGTCACCTGAGACCCAAATTCTGGGCATCACCACGGTAGCAGGCAACGCTCCGGTAAAGATGACCGGCATTAATGCCCGCCGCGTGCTGGAATGCTTAAATGTGGATGATATTCCCGTAGCAGTAGGTGCAGCAAAACCCCTGAAACATCATTTGGTCGATGCTTTAGACCATCATGGCACTGATGGATTAGGCCAATGTAGTCTGCCTTCCCCCAGGCTTCCTCCACACTCATCAAAAGCCTGGGATTTCCTGGCTCACTTAATCTTAAATTCCCCTAATGAAATTACATTATTGACAACAGGGCCTCTAACCAATATAGCCCTTGCTTTTCAACATTACCCTGAATTACCTGAATTTCTAGATGGGCTGGTTCTTATGGGAGGAGCTTACAGCCTTACACCTTATGGCAAAGGAAACCAAACCCCCTTTGCTGAGTTCAATATCTGGCAGGACCCAGAAGCAGCTCACATAGTATTCAACTCTGGAGCAGTCACCTTCGCCGTAGGGCTGGACGTATCCATGAACCCCGCAACTTATTTGAATAGCCACCATCTGGAACAACTTCAAACTGGACATAACCTGGCTGCACGCTTAGCAGCCAAACTAGTAGAATATGCCATCGAGCGACGTGGACGCTGTGAGATGCACGACCCTTTAACTTTGGCAGCATTGCTGGACACTTCCCTGTTTAATTTCATATCCTTACCCACGGAGGTAATTACAGGAAATAAGTGGAATCGAGGAATTACTCATGTCCTGTCTCGTGAAAAAGCAGGAGAGCTACCATTAATAAACATAGCTACTGCTGTAGACGGACCTCGTTTTCTGAAGCTGTTCCTATCACGTATATTGGAGGAATAAGATGGCCAAATTGGTTGTATGCGGCGCTATAAACTGGGATACTAGCTGCTTCGTAGAGCGGTTACCAATGCCAGGGGAGGAGGTTCGGGTAAAACACATCACGCGAGTATCTGGCGGAACAGGAGGCAATGTCGCAGTAACGGCAGCACGGCTTTTAGGGGCTAAAGAGGTAGCCTTAATCGGCGCTCTGGGAGAAAATGAGATTGCCTGCCAGCAAATAGCAGCCCTCAATGCTGAAGGAGTAGGTACCAAGGGAATCGACCAGATACCAGAGGAGGAATCAGGGCAGGCTTATATTTTAGTTGACCAGCAGGGAGAGAACATTATCGCCAGTCGCCTGGGTGCGAACGCCAGGCTTAGCCCGGAACACCTGAATAAGGACTCCGTTAAATGCCTGCTACAGGAATGCCAGGGGATAGTCCTAACCGACCCTCCATTAGACGTGGCAGCGAAACTGCTAGCCCTGGCAAAACAACGTGAAATCCCTGCGCTATGGGACCCGGGAATTCTGATAAGCTATGGTTGGGAAACACTGCAGCCTCTAGTCAGGCAGGTAGATTTTTCCTTCCTGAACGAACCGGAGGCAGCGGCACTTTTCGGGACCCAAGATCCACATATACTCTTGCAATACCTGCAAAAGCTAGAATTCCATAACCACGTAGTGCTCAAACTCGGTGCTCAAGGAACTGTGATGCTTGAACCAGCCACCGGTATAGTGAGCGAAGTCCCTGCCCTGCCTCTCAAAGACCTGGGACTAAATGTAGTCAACACAGTAGGTTGTGGAGATGTTTTTGTGGGAGCTTTTGCTGCCTACCATGTTCTGGGTGCCAGCATCCAGAAATCGCTCATCATGGCCAGCGTAGCTGCAGGCCTTAATGCCACTCGACCTGAGACCAGAGGCAGTCCTGAGCGAGCGACTTTGGAGATAACAGAGCAGCACAGTCGCAGCCTTGGTTTTGCAATTCAGGAGCACAAACTCTCTAAAAGTTAGACCGATAAGCACTGGTATCTGATTTAATCAAAGATGAAGATACATAAATTGAAATGATCGTAATAAAGTGCGCTAAGTGCAGGAGTAAAATCCTTAAATACGTGAAGATTGGCAGGGGGCGTATACTACACTGCTGGAAAGGGCGGATAATCGAGGATTATAGCATTCGAGACGGAGATAAAATTAAATGTCAGTGTGGCAATTTGATTGGGATCGATGAAGAAAAGTGGATTAGAATGAAACAACGCTCGTTTACTTATTCGGGGACGAGAACAAAAGGATAGAATATCTCTATGAAACTCATAAGCGCTTGCCTATTGGGAATAAAGTGTGCCTGGGACGGTAAAGATAGTTACAGGAGCGCTAAAGCAATTGAGCTTTTAAGCTCTGAGCCTCTAATCCCTGTTTGTCCCGAACAACTGGGAGGATTGAAGACCCCGAGGATACCCCAGGAAATTCAGGGAGGCACCGGTGAGGATGTCCTTGATAAGAAATGCAAGGTGTCGAATAGAAACGGAGAGGATGTCACTAGGGAATTTGTCACAGGGGCAGAGGAAACTTTGAAAATCGCCGGTCAATTCCATGTTGATGAATTCATAGGGAAATCTAAAAGCCCTTCATGCGGATGTGGGCAAATATACGATGGCACGTTTTCCCAAAAATTGATTGCCGGCGATGGTGTTACCACGGCATTATTGAAAAGAAACGGAATCAGAGTTATACCTGAAGAAGATTTGTAGCTTGCTGAGAAAGATAAGAAGAGCACAAACTAGATGATTGCGAGCTGCCACAACTAATCCACCCTTGTAAAAGCGCGTTTCCCCTCTATAGGGTTGTATATTTCAATAAAATCACGATAATACCAAAAATCATCTTCCTCGAATTGCTTTTCTTTTTTGATATCGATGTTATGGATAACCAGAAGTTCCTCATTATTATGTGATGCTTCTATAAGCCTCATTCCTGACGGCGCCCACAATCCAGAACCACCCCAAAACTGGGCACCACTTATGCCATGTGTTCCAACCGCATTACAACCAATAACCCATACCTGATTGGTTGCTGCCCGGGACGAAATCATCGAGTCCCAAATAAAACCATAATAGTGGTCGGTCTCTACATTCATACCTGGATAATCCCTGCTTGCCGTCCCCCTCCAGCTTGCAACCTGGATTATTGCATCTACTTTATCAACCATTGAATATTCCTGAAAAAGTTGTGAGAAGCACATGTCATAACAAGTTGTAAAACCAAACCGTCCCCATTCAGTTTCAATTACCAACTTATCGTCCTGTCCTGATACCGTGTATTGCTTCTCAATACCCGGTAACATCACTTTGTCATATATGTACTCGGGATTTAAACAATCAAATCCCTCGCTGACAACGAACGTGGAATTCAGAAATTTGTCGTTTGGACCATTGCGCAGGCAGTTGAATATAATAAACTGCAAGTCATTATCGAGTTTGGATTCAACTTCTAGCAACCAATCCCGCTGATTTTCTATCACGCCTGATTTTTGATAGGACCAACATGCGTTCTCATCACCCCAAAAATAACCAGAAATACAAAATTCTGGAAAGATAATCATATTAACTTTATATTTCTTGAATATATCGATAACTTCTAGTATTTTCTCTTTATTGGTCTCAATGTCGGGAACGATAGCGTGTATGTTCGCCAAGCCTATTGAGAGATTATCTGAGACATCGGAATACTCACTTTCAATTACGATAAACCCATTAACTTCTTCCACACAACTGGTGCACAAGCTGCTTGCAGCAATCAATAAGAAAACCAAAGCGATTTGAAACCCGACCATCATTTTTTTATCTAAGTTGAGTCCTTTCCAAGCCATTTTAGCCCTCCTCGTTTCACTTTATGCCAACTATTGATACCACAATCATTCAGGAGGTTTTAACTTCGCGCTTATATCACGGTTCCATATTATTCGAATCATAGAGCAACTGACAGTGTGATTCGTGGCTCAAAAGAGCGGCAATGAGCGCCACACCCAAAGCGCCAATAAGGACGGTCAGAGCGAGGCGGAAATCTCCAAGTGAGAGGGCAGAGACCCCCTGAGCAGCCAAGGAGGGGTCTTTCACAGACGAAAGCCATCCGATGATTGGCAGGAAAATAGCGGTACCTCCCGCACAGCACATATTTGCAAAGCCTAAGGAAACACCGGCTGAACCCGGTGGTCGAATATCATGAGCCAGGGCAAAACCAAGGACAAGCCCATTACAACAGAATCCCTGCAATATTAAGAGCGCGTATATGGCGGACAGTGACAGTCGTGGCAGTCCCGGAACATACAAAATAACTATCATGGTCACAACTGCGCCAGCAGAAGACAATATCATGGGTAACCTACGACGCCGAATTCGGTCTGAAAGCCAGCCCCAAAAAGGGCCACCCATAAGCCCTCCCACGAAAAGCATGGAGACCGCTGCCGCAGCATCGACTTCAGTAACATTGTAAGCCTTCTGAATGAAGCTGGTACCCCACGTTGCACCGAAAGCAGTAAACGTGATGTTCATTGTAGTGATATATATGCCGGTGACCCAAGATTGTGGTTTACTCAAGACGTGTCTAATATCCTGCAGGATCTTTGCCCCGCCGCGACTGTGTTCGGGGTGATCTTCCCAACGGGCTGCCTCGGGCGGGTGATTACGGACAACAAACCAGATGAGAACCGCCAATCCAACTCCAATGGCCGCAAACAACAGCGAAGTGCCACGCCAGCCAAAACGGGTGACGGCATCCGCAAGTGGTGCCCCACCGCTGATGGCACCAATCATGCCTACCAAACTGGTTAACCCCGCTAAAGTGGCGAAGCGGTTTGCTGGAAACCAGTTGGACACGAGCTTCAGACAACAGACATAGGAAAACGCGGCTGCAGCCCCGATAAGCATACGAGAGACCTCCGCCGAAGTTAACGTCCCTGACATCGCGAACAAGATGCTTCCACCCGCTGCGACGCACGCCGCGATCGCCAGGGGACGGTGAGGGCCAAAATGGTCGCTAATAAGTCCCACCGGAATTTGCATGGACGCGTAAGAATAAAAGTAAAACGCTGAGAGGGTCCCCAAAGCGGCAGCATCAACGTGAAAAGATTGGACCAGAGCCGGACCCATAACACCAGGCGCCATCTGCTCCACGTAATCGAAGAAAAAATACAAGGCGGCAATACCCCAGACAATCCATGGAAGGAATAACTGTTTCCTATGACTTTTGGTCGTTGTAGGCATTCAACACCAATTTCTCTTGAGGTCTCTCAATTACTTGAGTTGTTTCTTTTCGCTTCGCAATTTCTAGCATGAGGTTTGCTCCTTGTCAACAAAACGCAAGCTGTATGCGGATTTGTCATGAGCTCTTACCAGCTTAAGTGATGCCATTTTATTTTTGTATAAGGCTATAGACAAAGTTAGCCAAAAGAGCTATTCTCTAGACGTAACATGGAGATTCGCTGGTTAGGCCATTCTTGCTTCCTGATCAAAGGAAAGGAAAAGACTATCATTACCGATCCATGTCACCCTGACTTAGGCTATTCTTTAGGTGAACCTGAGGCAGATATAGTGACTGTAAGCCATTCCCACCTCGGCCATAGCTATATTGAAGGCATTGCCAATAAACCCAAACAAATAAAAGGCCCTGGAGAATACGAAATAGGCGGCACATTCATCACTGGAATTGCCACCTTTCATGACAGTGAGAAGGGTAAAGTAAGAGGCAAAAATACTATCTACCTTATAGAGATGGATGGTATAACTTTATGTCATTTAGGCGATTTAGGGCATCCTCTGACTTCACAGTTGGTAGAGGAATTAGGGGTGGTTGACATTTTATTCCTGCCTGTAGGAGAAGTATCTACCGTATCCGTTGATATAGCTACAGAAATAGTAAGACAACTAAACCCGCGTATTGTCACTCCAATGCATTATAAAACAGAGGCACTTACACCTCCAAAAATCTCCGGTTCTTCTGAGGACTCCTTAGCTGCCAATCTCGAACCTGTGGACAAATTCTTGGGGAAAATGGGAATTCGAGAGCCAGAAGTAAAAACCAAACTTTCCATCACTCAATCTTCTCTGCCTGCCAATACACAAGTTGTAATTCTTA
>CAZEQL010000041.1:0-9923 GCA_964514415.1 uncultured Dehalococcoidales bacterium | reverse complement strand
CGAAGAAAGAAATTGTATTGACAGGCAAGAGCTTTTTATACTAAACTTACACCTTTGATATGGTTATTTTGATGGATGAGAGACGAAGGTAAAGGGCACTTAGATTTGATTTAAGTGCCCTTTTTTTTATGCTTGTGTAAGGAGGGAAAGCGCCATGGATTTAATCTGGATTTGTGTAATTGTGGGGCTTATAGGAGCTGGGGTAGTGGGATATTTTGTGCGCTATGTATTAGCACAGGACCAGGGCTCAGAGAGGATTAAAGAGATTTCTGGTGCCATTAAAGAAGGGGGGCTTGCTTTTATTGGCAGGGAATATCGAACGTTAGCTATTGTGGTAGTGGTAATAGCTATTGTCCTGGCTTTTGTCCCCCAACTTGGTTGGCAGGTAAGCCTGGCTTTTCTCTTTGGTGCTGTATGCTCTATGGGTGCCGGCTACGCTGGTATGAGCATGGCCCTCAGGTCTAATGGTAGGACTTGTGCCGCAGCACAGAAAGGCTTGAATCAAGGATTGAGAGTCGCTTTTAGAAGTGGGGCGGTTATGGGTCTGACAGTGGTCAGTATCGGCATTATAGGATTGTCCATTCTCTATTTTGTCTGGCATGAAAACCCTGCCTTTCTGGCTATAATTCCAGCTTATGGTACTGGGGCTTCCCTGGTAGCTCTTTTTGCCAGGATAGGTGGTGGTATTTTTACCAAGGGAGCTGACGCTGGCTCCGATTTAGTAGGTAAGGTAGAAGCGGGGATACCTGAGGATGACCCCAGGAATGCAGCAGTTATAGCTGACAATGTTGGTGACAATGTTGGTGACGTGTGCGGAATGGGTGCTGACCTGCTTGAGTCCTATGTCGAAACCGTTATTGCTACTATGACACTTTGTGTTGTTGGTGGCATGGTAGCACCCTGGGTAACAGGAATATTATTTCCCACACTCTCAGCCGATGCTGCTCTACAAGCTGCCTGGTGGTTACCAATGTTAATCATGGCTGGCGGCCTGGTAGCCTCTGTAATTGGTTGTTTTCTGGTCAGAGTAGGAGAGAAGCTAGAGATGAGTGCTCTCCTGGGTGCATTGCGTCGTGGCACACTTGGCGCCACAATATTGACGGCAATATTCGGTTTTCTAGTAATTTATTTTCTGCATGCCAGCTTAAGCGTCTTCTGGGCGATGTTTGCTGGTCTCGTAGCTGGTGCGCTTATGGGGGAAAGCACAAATTATTTTACTTCCTATGCTTATAAGCCAACGCTGGAAATTTCTGAAGCTTCCGCCACTGGTGGTGGTCCTACTATAATTCGTGGTTTTGCCACTGGTATGATGAGCACATGGCCACCGGTACTTTTGATAGCTATAGCAATTGGCGTGGCTTTCCACTTTGCTAGCTTTTATGGCGTAGCTTTAGCCGCCGTTGGCATGTTATCTACCTTGGGTGTGACACTGGCTACCGATGCTTATGGGCCTGTAGCTGACAATGCTGGAGGCATTACCACTCAAGCGGGGCTACCAGAAGAGGTGCGTGAGAGAACTGACGCTTTAGATGCCTTGGGCAATACTACTGCAGCCACAGGCAAAGGATTTGCCATTGGCGCCGCTGCTATGAATTCCTTGGGGTTAATTCTCTCCTTCGCTATGGCTGTAGGAATAGTAACAATCTCATCCACAGGCAAACTAATATTACCCCCTGAATTAAGCTTGCTAAGCGTACCAGTTATCATTGGCGTACTTTTAGGAGCTCTTATGCCCCCTATATTTTGTGCCATGACGATGAAATCGGTAGGTGTGACTACATCAGCTATTATAGAAGAGGTTCGTCGGCAATTCCGTGAGATAAAGGGCATAATGGAAGGAACAGCCAAACCGGAGTATAGCAAATGTGTAGATATTTGTACCAAAATAGCACTAAAGGAGATGTTAGCTCCTTCAATATTAACAGTAATAATGCCTGTACTTGTGGGAATAATTCTGGGCAAATATGCTCTGGCGGGATTCCTTATTGGTGCTTTAGCCACAGGATTTGTCTTCGCTGTTACCTTAAACAATGCTGGTGGTGCCTGGGATAATGCTAAAAAGTGGATTGAGGCGGGGCATTTTGGTGGTAAAGGCTCAGAGGCTCATAAGGCAGCAGTGGTCGGAGACACTGCCGGCGACCCTATGAAGGATACCTCTGGACCATCCTTGAATATAATGCTTAAGTTAATGTCAGTGATTTCGCTATTGTTGGCACCAGTACTGATACATTGCGGCGGCTTAATAGGGTAAAAGCAGACCCATACGAACAGATTAACCAGGGCCTCTCAAAAGAGAGGCCCTGGTTATTTATAATGCCCCTCACATTTTGCCCTCCACGGCTGTAAATTTTTGGTAGGTGGCGTTGGTGGAAAGTGAGATTCGGAGCGAGGTCCTCTGACGAAGAGCCTTTAAAAATGTAGTTGCCCAATTTATTGGGCGAGTGATTCTGCCTGATAAATCAGGCAACTACGAAATTTGAAAAAGAAATCGAAGTTAAACAACCCCTTATCCCTCTCTTTCACAAGCACTGGCACTGATGCTAAAATTATCTTATCATTTATTATGCCAGATGCCATATTTGTTAAGGGCGCCAGGGAGCACAATCTTAAGGACATAGACGTTGTCATCCCTAAGAACAAACTGGTGGTTATCACTGGTGTTTCCGGCTCGGGCAAAAGCTCCTTAGCCTTTGATACCATATACGCAGAGGGGCAACGCCGTTATGTAGAATCTCTCTCCGCCTATGCTCGCCAGTTTTTGGGGCGGATGGAGAAGCCCGATGTTGATTATATTGAAGGGCTTAGTCCTGCCATATCTATTGACCAGAAAGGCCCTTCCCATAATCCTCGCTCCACTGTAGGCACGGTGACCGAGATATATGATTATTTACGCCTCCTCTTTGCGCGCATAGGACATCCACATTGCCCTAAATGTGGACGTGAGATTTCCCGCCAAACAGTGCAGCAAATCGTAGACGCTGTTCAGGAAATACCCTGGGGAAGCCGTATTGTGATTCTGTCACCATTGGTTAGGGACCGCAAAGGAGAGCATCAAGCGATATTTCAGGATTTACAGAAGGCAGGTTTTGTCAGGGTTCGAGTTGATGGACGAATCTATGACCTTTCTGAGGAATTTCAGTTAGATAAAAATAAAAAACATACCATAGAGGTGGTAGTTGATCGGCTGCAAATAGAGGGGGGAGAAAACGTTACTCGACTCGCTGATTCTATTGAGACAGCATTGAAGCTGGGGTCGGGAGTAGTGCTTATCTCCATCGTCAACAGTCATTCTGACCACAGCGAAGAGTTGCTTTTCTCGGAACACTTTGCTTGTATTTACTGCGGCGTCAGCCTGGGGGAAATTGCTCCTAGAAGCTTTAGTTTTAATAGTCCTCATGGTGCTTGCCCTGCTTGCACCGGACTGGGCTGTAAATTTGAGGTCGACCCCAATTTGGTTATCTCTGACAAGGAGCTAAGTTTAGCTGAAGGAGCTATTCAACCCTGGTCAAGAAAGGGCGCCATGAGCACCTGGTATAGTAGCGTACTGGAATCTCTGGCTCATCGTTATGGCTTCTCCTTATCTACACCAGTCAAGATTTTAACCGAGGCTCAACGTCGTCTAATTCTCTATGGTGATGGTGGCGAGATGATCCCCGCTACATATGAAGACCGCTACGGCAGAATGCGCCAGTATTATACCAACTTTGAAGGTGTAATCCCGCATCTGGAGAGGCGTTATCGAGAAACGGACTCCGATGCTGTTCGGGCTGACATTGAACGCTATATGTCATCCCATCCTTGTCCTGTGTGTCAGGGGAAGAGATTGAAGCCAGAATCTTTGGCTGTTACTATCGCAGACAAAAATATCATGGATGTTACCAGCCTATCTGTTATGGAAACACTGGATTGGGTGGAGCGGCTAGGCAACCAAATTAGCCCTCGCGAACTTACCATAGCTAACCAGATTATCAAAGAGATTCACGTCCGTTTAGGCTTTCTCAGAGATATAGGTTTAAGCTACTTGACGTTGGATCGCCCTTCTTCAACCCTGAGCGGCGGCGAGGCACAGAGAATTCATTTAGCTACTCAGATTGGCAGTGGACTTACTGGTGTGCTTTATATTTGCGATGAGCCCACGGTGGGTTTGCATCCCGCTGATGGCTCTCGCCTCATAGCAACGCTGAGGCACCTCAGAGACTTGGACAATACCGTAATCATTGTAGAGCATGATGAAGCCATGATGAGAGCTGCTGATTACATTATTGATATGGGTCCTGGGGCTGGGAGGCAAGGCGGAGAAATTGTTGCCACAGGGACATTGCAAGATATAATGAATTGTCCCCAATCAATAACAGGACAATATCTCAGCGAGGCAAAGCAAATTCCCTTGCCATCTAAACGCCGTCATGGTTTTGGGAAAGAGCTGGTGATCAAAGGTGCTAAGGAGAACAACCTCAAAAATATCGATGTTTATATCCCTTTAGGCAAGTTTGTCTGTATCACCGGCGTTTCTGGCAGTGGCAAAAGCTCACTTATAAATGAGATACTGTATAAAAATCTGGCTTGGCTATTCTACCTCGCTAAAGAGAGGCCAGGCCAATGTGACGGCATTGTTGGCACTGAGTATATTGATAAAGTAGTTAATATTGACCAATCACCTATTGGCCGCACACCAAGAAGTAATCCTGCTACTTATACGGGAGTATTTACCCCCATTCGAGCACTTTTTGCCACCGTTCCCGAAGCCAGGATGCGTGGTTACCCCATGGGACGTTTTTCCTTCAATGTGAAGGGAGGAAGGTGTGAAGCCTGTCAAGGAGCCGGCTATGTTCAAATTGAGATGCATTTTTTGCCCGACGTTACCGTACCTTGCGAGCTATGTAAAGGAAAAAGGTACAATCGTGAAGCGCTGGAGATTCACTTCAAAGGGAAAAATATCGCCGAAATTCTCGATATGACTGTAGATGAAGCTTTAGCTTTTTTTGACCACTTCCCCGGGATAAAAAACAAATTGCAAACGCTGCAGGATGTGGGATTGGGATACATTTGTTTGGGTCAGCCAGCACCTACCCTTTCTGGAGGCGAGGCACAGCGAGTAAAACTAGCTACTGAATTATCCCGCCGCTCTACAGGCAAAACACTATATATACTTGACGAGCCAACTACAGGCCTTTCCTTCCCCGACATTGCTTGCCTGTTGCGGGTACTGCAAAAGTTGGTGGATTATGGAAACACGGTGATTGTCATTGAGCATCATCTAGATGTAATCAAAAATACTGATTGGGTTATTGACCTTGGTCCCGGAGCTGGTGACGAAGGCGGCTATATTATAGCTACTGGCACCCCAGAGGAAGTAGCACAAAACGGCAGGTCTTCCACTGGACAGTATTTATGTGGTATATTACGAAGAAGGGAACTCTCACCTAGCCTTGCTCTTGAAGGGAGAGGCATAGGACACCCTAAAAATTTGAAGAAATTGTGAAGTGGAAGTAAGGTGAGGATGATAAAAGAGGTAATCTCTTATTATGAATTCAAAAATGTAGTTGCCCAATTCATTGGGCGAGATTCGGCTTGATAAATCAAGCAACTACAAGATTTGAGGCAAAGGGATTCCAAGCCGACTAAAACTGAACGGAAAACTAAAATTAAGCAGTCATATTATGAGCATAAAGGTGAATAGAGAAGAGGCGCTGGATTCTATTCGAGCCAACGTTCAGAATAGAAACATGGTAAAGCACATGTTGGCTACGGAGGCAATCATGCGTGCTCTAGCTAGAAAGGCAGGTGAGGATGAAGAGGAGTGGGGACTTACTGGCCTCCTTCATGACATAGATGAGGAATTGGTTGAAGGTGATATGAATAGCCACAGCAAACTGGGGGCTGACATAGTCCAGGAGCTTGGGGCTAATGAGAGAATGGCTCATGCTATTCTCTGCCACAATGAAGCGCATGGCATTCCTCGGGAAACGAAATTAGATAAGGCTCTTTTTTGTGCTGACCCCTTAAGTGGACTCATCACCGCTGCTGCCTTAGTCCGCCCAGATAAACTGAGTGGACTGACCACTAAATCGATGATGAAGCGCTTTAGCGAGAAAAGATTTGCCGCTGGGGTTAGCAGGGAACAAGTGGCTCGATGTCGGGAGATTGGACTGGAGCTTGAAGAGTTTATCAGTTTGGGCATTGAAGCGATGAAAGGTATCTCTTCAGAGCTGGAATTGTAGCAGCGCCACTACGAGATGAGCGAAGCAATCTTCCTTCTCAACCTCCTGCTTTATTCGGTTAAGCATCCCATCCAGGACTATTTTACTACCTTTTCAGGACTAAATTCCTATTGCGTTTCAGGATAATTGGTGTACATTAGTAATGATTGGTAGTACTTAGTGGTATAGAAAAGATAATGCTAGAGACAGAAGGGCATAAAAACAAATTACTTCAAAGGATGCTTACTGTAAATGAGGTCGCTGCTATCCTGAATGTTCATCCTAATACGGTTAGGAGATGGGAAAGGAAAGGGTTACTGAAGGCTCATAGCATTGGGCCTCGATATAGTATAAGGTTCGAGCAAGGAGACCTACTCGATTTTCTGGATAAATCCAGAAATAGAGTACATGCGGCGACATAAATACTTGCGCATAGGGATATGAGGAAATTCTAAATACTTTTGGGGGCATACCTCTCAAAGGGAAGAGATGGAGGAATTAAGCAAATTCATATAATCGGACGAAAGGGCAGTTTATCTAAAGCGACATCAAAGGCGGAACTACTGGCGAATATCATTAAACGCAAGCGATGTGAGAAAGAGTAATGCATTTGAGTTATACACCATATATTATACCCATGCTTGTAGCAGCAGTTATCTCAGTGGCGTTGGCAGCTTATGTATGGCGGCGACGCAGCGCTGCGCCGGGAGCGATGGCTCTTGTACTGCTGATGCTGGCGCTAACTGAATGGCTGTTGCTTGAGGCGGTGTGCTTGGTGAACAATGACCTGTCAGCCAGGCTTATTTGGGCTAAGGTCGAATACATAGGCATCGTCAGCGTGCCCGTGCTATGGCTGGTGTTCGTTTTGCAATACACAGGCAAGCAAAGGTGGTTGACACGCCGTAATCTAGCGTTACTTGCCATCTGTCCCATCATTACCCTGCTGTTGGTCTGGACCAATGAGGCACATAGGTTAATCTGGGCAGAATACAGCCTTCACCAGCATGGCTCAGTGATGATCTCGGAGAAAACTTATGGCGTCTGGTTCTGGGTGCATACAGCGTATAGCTACTCACTTGTGCTTACTGGCGCAATTCTGGTCCTTCGATGGGCTATTTCGTCGTTCCGGCTGTATCGCCATCAGGCTGTCGTTATGCTCATCGGTGCACTAGTACCCCTTGTAGGGAATATGCCCTATATCCTCCATTTGCGTTCGGTGCAGGGCATAGACCCAACCCCCCTTGCTTTTACCGTGTCTGGATGCATGCTGGCACTAGGTCTTTTCCGCTTCCGGCTGTTGGACATTGTACCGATAGCGAGAGACACTGTTATCCAGGGGATGAATGACGGACTGATGGTATTGGATGCGCAGAATCGCATAGTGGACATAAACCCGGCTATCGAAGGTATCACTGGCTTGAGGACTTCAGAGGTCATCGGGCGTCCAGTTGCCCAGATATTATCCTGTTGGTCTACCTTAACCGAACAGCATCGAGAGGAGATGAAGACTCAATCGGAGATCACCCTTGGTGAAGGTGGAGAAAAGCGTCACTATGACCTTCGCATCTCGCCGCTATATGGTCGGCTTGGCTCCTTCACTGGCCAAGTGGTTACGTTACATGACGTCAGTTGGCACAAGAAAGCTGAGGAGCGTGAGCGGAGAATTGCGGAACTGGACAGGGTTCACGCTGAAGTCTCTGACAGCTTCCTCAAGGAAGCTAGTATAAATTCCGCAGCCAATTATATGCTAAAGAGGGTGGGTGAGCTTTTGGATGTCTGCCGCACATATATCTTCCACTACAGTGAGGACGGGAAATATATGGACAATGTATATGAATGGCGTGCTGATGGTATCTCCCCACAAATTGATAACTTGCAGCAGATCCCATCAGAAACGTTTCCTTATTGGAATAAGGAGGTAGTCAATAATCGCATAATTAATGCCGTAGATATTAAAACTCTTCCCAAAGAGGAGCGAGCAATCTTGGAACCGCAGGGCATAAAATCCATTCTCATTATTCCTCTTTTCATGAATAACAAGCTCTTTGGTTTTGTTGGTTTTGATGAAATTAGATATCCTCGAGAATGGTATCCTGACGAAGTGCTATCACTTCGCACTATCGCTGATACTTATACCAACGCAGTAGAGAGAAAGAAGGTCGAGGATCAACTTGAGCATTCCTTTATCGACCTGGCAGAAACCATTTCCCGAACCGTGAGTTCCCGAGACCCTTATACAGCAAGCCACCAGCGGAGAGTAGCAGAACTAGCTCGGCTTGTAGGAGAGAAGATAGGATTGGATAAGAATAGACTTATGGGGCTGTATATTGGAGGATTGCTCCACGATATCGGCAAAATTTCTACCCCTGAGAGCATTCTCAGCAAGCCTGGTAAGCTAAGTGATGAGGAATGGAACCTCATCCGTACTCATGCAAAACAAGGCTATGAAATAGTGAATGGCTCGGCTTTCCCCTGGCCAGTGGCCGACATGGCGCTGCATCATCATGAGCGGCTGGATGGTTCGGGCTACCCCGATGGCATTAGTGGTGATGAGTTGAGCCTGGAAGTCCGCATTCTGGGGGTTTGCGATGTGGTAGAGGCTATGAGCTCTCACCGCCCTTATCGGCCGGCAAGGAGCAGGAAAGAGGTTGTGGAGGAAATTAAGGGTGGCAGGGGAACAAAGTATGATGCCGATGTAGTAGATATAATGTTGCAGATAATTGAAAGTGGAGAATTCGAGTTAGGTTGGGAATGAAACTTCGAATAGTCTGACCGTAAATAGTGGGGAGGTGTATTAGCGGATGGGAGAAGGCTAAGGGAATATCGCGACAGACTTGCAAAATGCACCGGGAGCGATGGCCCTTGCACCGTAACTCGGGGTCAAGTCTTGCAATGCAACATTAGTTGTGCTATGTTGGCGTTATGGCAAGACCACTCAGGATAGAATTCGAGGGAGCAGTTTACCACATAACCTCCAGAGGAAATGCAGGGCAGGCGATATTCCTTGATAATGCGGACTTCGTTGATTTCCTCGAGGCCTTATGCTTGGTGATAGGAAGATTCAACTGGATATTGCATGCCTACTGTTTAATGAACAACCACTATCACTTGCTTATAGAGACACTGGAGGGAAACTTATCCAGGGGGATGAGACAATTGAATGGAGTTTATGCGCAGCACTTTAACCGCAGACACAACAGAATAGGATATCTTCTGCAGGGAAGATACAAAGCTATACTGGTAGATAAAGACAGTTATTTACTTGAGCTGTGTCGATACGTGGTTTTAAATCCGGTAAGAGCAGGTTTGGTGAAGAGACCTGAAGAATGGCGGTGGAGTAGCTACGAAGGAACAATTGATGAAAGAAGGGCAATCGCATGCCTCACAACAGACTGGCTACTTTCGCAGTTCGCTGAAGGGAGAGAGGAGGCAACCAGAGAATACAAGGCTTTTGTATATGAAGGCTTAAAGGAAGATTCCCCATGGAGAGCGTTAAGGGGGCAGGTATTTCTTGGGGGAGATAGCTTTGCAGAAAAGATTGAAGGATTGATGGAGGGAGGAGAGAAGCTAAAAGAGATACCCAGAGTTCAGAGATATGCTGCAAGGCCCCCTCTTGCGAGATTGTTAAGTGGAGAGACGCTTAGGGATAAAGGAAAGAGGGATGAGGTGGTCTTTACAGCGCATATTCATTACGGATATACTCTAAAGGAGATAGCAGAATAC
>CAZEQL010000040.1:0-10037 GCA_964514415.1 uncultured Dehalococcoidales bacterium | reverse complement strand
TGCCACGCCTTCGGCTCGCAATGACAGGGAAAATGGTGCAATGACTTACGCGGTTAACTATAATCGGAAATGCAAGCTATGGAGCAATTGATTGATGCCTATCTTGATATAGAAACCACCGGCTTATCCCGTTTCTATGACGATATCACTGTAATCGGCATTTATTTGTGTAATGGCAAAGATGACAAACTCATTCAATTAGTGGGCGAACAGGTGACCATAGACAACCTTCTCAAGACTCTTGAAGGAGTAAATACAATCTATACCTATAACGGCAGCAGATTCGACTTTCCCTTCATTGATTCTTCCCTTGGAATAGACCTTGAGGCTGAATGTTGCCATCACGACCTGATGTATGACTGCTGGAGAAATAACCTATATGGCGGCTTCAAATCAGTTGAGCAGCAGTTAGAAATTCCCAGGCAGCTACAGGGTATCGGCGGATTGGGGGCAGTATGGCTGTGGTGGAAGTACCAGAATGACGGTGACCAAAATGCGTTGACTTTGCTGTTACAATATAATAAGGAGGATGTGGTAAATTTGAAGGCTTTGAGGGAGAGGTTGGAGTGAAACGCCATACACAGTATTTAAGGAGGTGACTGAGCTATGAAGAATGCAATACTGGTCAGAGTAGGAATAGATTCAGGCGAAAAGTTTGGGAAGAAGTGGAATGCTCCTGTGAATCCCGACACAGGCAAGTTCGCCTATGTTCCAATTATTGAAAACGAAGGCAAAGATGATAAGGATGGCATAAAGAAAAAACCGATTCGCTCCGGATATGAGAAAACTTATGAGCAATTCAAGAAGCCCTGTAAGAACCTTGGTAAGGAACTTCATCGAGAATTCTTAAAGAAAGGCATATTTGCTCATCTTGACCCTGACTTTGAATATTTAACCTATGGGGACGGAGGCAACAAAAGTGCCCGGTTAAGAAGAACTTTAGATTTAGGCGAGGGTGATATACTGGCATTCTATGCCGGGCTCAAACCCCCAAATTTTAGACCTGGTGGTCTGGTTTATGCCTTGATTGGGCTCTACGAAGTGGCATGCGTAATGTATGCCAAAGATATTCCAAAAAAACTTTGGCGCATAAATGCTCACACAAGGAGGGAGCCGCAGGAAGATGACATTGTAGTTCTTGGGAAAGCAGGTAAGTCGGGGAGGCTGGTAAAGTACATCTCTATTGGCGAATACCACCGTAAGGGATGGTATTATTTGGAAAGCACGATTCAGGAAAAATGGGGAGAGCCAAACAAAGTTTCTTTACAATTTGGTTACCTTCATTCTCTTTATGATCCAGATAGATTTTACGAGTGGTTTATAAAGCAAAGTATTCCCTTGGTGCCACGAAACAATTTGGACTAGCTCAATAATAACTGCCTGTGCATAAGCACGTAAAGGGAGCCAAGTAGAGAACAAGAGTGCCAAAAGTTAACCGAAGGGAGACCAACAAGGGTCAATATGCCTATCTACTCTCATTCGCAGCTAAGTATATATAAAGAGTGTCCCTTGAAGTATAAGCTCCGCTATCGGGACAGGATTAAGCGGGATACTGAAAGCGTTGAGGGCTTCCTGGGCACGAGGGTTCATGAGACCCTGAAGAAGTGCTATGACGACCTCAGGTTTACCAGGGTAAATACACTGAACGATTTGCTTGCCTACTACAACAAAATCTGGCAGGAGAACTGGCACGACTCAATCCTTATCATAAAGGAAGACTTAACGCAGGAGCACTATAGAGCCCTTAATCCGTGAGTAAAGGTTCAAGAGGCCTACCTCACAGGTGATAACTATGGCTCACGGATTTCAATGTCATTGCGAGCGGATAGAGAAGGTGAGGGAGACAATACTCAATTTGAGTTATGGGGATTTCGAGGGTGTTATCACTGAAGGTTATGGCAAAAATACCGTTAGTATTTGTGACGAAGGGGAGTATGATTGGGTCAGTGGGAATTCAGAAAATAGGTTAATTAAATTTGTGGGCGATAGGGCAAGGGGTAACTACCATTTGATGAAGTGGAAAGATAATAAGTGGTTAATATGGAGACTATAGGGGGCAAAATGAATTGGTTTGAGAGGCATTTAAATTGGACTTTTGTCCTGGGATATGCAGGGGCATGCCTTTTGAGTTTCTTGGCTGGGTTTACGATGGCAACAGACCCTAATGTTTCAGTTGGGGCAGTGGAGGCTGTTAGTCTCCTAATAGGGGTTACAGCAATTTGTATAGTTGGTGGAATAGTTCTCAGAAAGAAAGGTAGAAGCCTTTGGTGGCTATTTCTTGCAGGTTGCTTTTCCCCATTGTGGTTATCAAACAAAAGGGAAGTGGTTGAAGAAAAGGAGAGCGATTCCATTTACATATCGAAATTGAAGGATGAAGAAAGGTAGACGCTGTGAACTCAAGTATAGAAGAGCTCCCTGGCAACGACATATTTTCCCAAAAGGTTGCCCCTCAAGTATCGTCTGCGCTGGAGCGTTTCACTTCCGTATTCGGGATGGGAACGGGTGGGTCCACTCCGCTAAAGTCACCAAGAAGCTCTCGTTAGCATAGTATAATATATAGGAGATAAATATTCAATATTCGGGCGAGAAGTGGAAAGTAAGGCGTCACCAAAATATTATGTCGGTACCAGCGGCTGGCACTATGACCACTGGCGTGGACTTTACTACCCCGAAGGTCTAGCTAAATCTAAATGGCTAGAATTCCATGCTAAGCAATTTACCACTGTAGAGCTTAATAATAGTTTTTACCATCTACCCACCGAGAAGGCTTTTACAACCTGGCGGGAATCTGTACCTGATAATTTTCTCTTTGCCGTTAAAGTAAGCCGATTCATCACTCACATCAAAAGATTAAGGAATTTAGGCTCAGCGGTGGAGAACTTCTTGTCACGAGCTTGCCTGCTTCAGGATAAGCTGGGACCCCTTCTCTACCAACTACCACCCAATATGAAACGCAACGATGAAATACTGGAGGAGTTTTTGTCTTCTTTACCGCAGAAGTATCAACACGTATTTGAGTTCCGCCATGAGTCCTGGATTGATGACTCTGTTTTCTACATCCTACAGCGATACAATGTCGGCTTATGCGTTTTTGATATGCCCGGTTTTACCTGCCCCCTTGTTGCCACTAGCGACTTTGCTTACATCCGATTCCATGGCAGTGCTAGCATGTACTCAAGTTGCTATTCCGATGAGGAACTTTCCCAGTGGGCACAAAGAGTTGCTCAGTTAGGCCAGAACCTCAAAGCTATATATATTTACTTCAATAATGATGCTGAAACCTTTGCTGTAAGAAACGCTTTAACTTTAGCAAAACTTATAAATGTTGCTTGACTTTTTGAGCCAGAGCTAAAGTCATGCTCTCTGTTTGGCTGAGTTCTTCCGGCGAGGCTTCTTTAATGGCTTCAATCGAGCCAAATCTCCTTATTAGCTCCTTCTTTCGCTTTGGACCAATGCCGGGAATATTATCCAGAATAGAAATAACAGCCTCTCTGCCTCGCAGCTTCTGATGGTAACTAATAGCGAAGCGGTGTGCCTCATCCCTTGCCCTTTGAAGCAAATGAAGAGCAAGGGAATCTTTAGGTAAACCTACCGGGCTAGATCGACCAGGTATGAAGACATCCTCATTTTCCTTAGCCAAGCTAGCCATAGGAATAGAATCCATCCCCAATTCGAGCCTTACTTCCAAAGCAGCATTAAGATGCCCTCTACCCCCATCGATAAGGACAAGGTCGGGAACGATTGCCCAGCTACCTTCTCCAACCACACCCCTTTTGAAACGCCGCTTTAACGTCTCCCGAATCATGGCATAATCGTCAACGCCGGCCACCGTTTTAATTCGAAAACGGCGATAATGAGCTGGTTTGGGCAGGCCTTTCTCCAAAACAACCATACTGCCCACAGCCAAGGCACCCTGAATATTGGAAACATCATAGCACTCTATTCGCAGCGGTATCTGTGGCAAACAAAGTCTATCTTTTAGCTCGTGCAAAGCAGAAAGCACAGATTCCGAACTCATTTGCTTGGCTTTAACTAGCTGTAAGCTTTTACCAGCGTTCCCAGCTACCATATTTACCAGTTGTTTTTTAGCACCTCTTTGGGGCACCTGGAGTTTTACACTGCTTCCTCTTTGTTGTTTAAGCCAATCAGAAAGCACAGACATTTCATCTACAGGATATTGAAGCAATATTAAAGGTGGTATATATGAAGTTGAAGCATAGTATTGCTCTACAAAATTTGTCACTACATGACTCGGAGGCTCATTACAAACGCCTTCCATAATGAAGTGGTTTCGCCCAATAAGTTTATTATTACGAATAAAGAAAACCTCTATAATCGCCTGTCCATTATCCTGTGCCAGAGCAATAACATCTTGCTCACCTTTTAGGACTACAGCAATCTTCTGACCTTCTATGACCTTCTCTATTGCTTGAATTTGGTCACGAAGCAAAGCTGCCCTTTCAAATTGAAGTTGCTGCGCTGAGACTCTCATCTTACGGTTTAATTCACAAAGTACTAGCTCCTGTTTACCTTCTAAAAATAAGATAACCTGGTCTATTACCTCTTGATATTCTTGTCTACTCACAGCCCCAATACATGGTCCAAGGCAACGATGAATATAGTATTCCAGACAAGGGCGTTTATCCTTACCATCAATAGGCTTATTACAAGAGCGAAAGGGAAATATTTTCTTTATCATTTTTAAAGTTTTACGCACTGCTCCAGCGCTGGCGAAAGGTCCGAAATATCTAGCTCCATCTTTTTGGAAACGGCGAGTAACGCAAACAGATGGCCAATCTTCATTAACATTTATCTTGAGGTAAGGGAAGGTCTTGCTGTCTTTAAGGCGCACGTTGTATCTAGGATAGTACTTTTTTATCATGTTACATTCCAAAAGAAGTGCCTCTTGCTCAGAACTTGTAACCACAAATTCAAAATCATCTATCCTCGATACCAGTTGCTGAATCCTCGATGGTAATTTACTGGGGACACCGAAATAGCTTTTCACTCGACTGCTCAGATTGGCAGCTTTACCTACGTAAATAACTTTGCCTTGCTTATCCTTAAATAAATAAACCCCTGTACTTGACGGCAAAACTTTTAATTGTTCTTCCAGTTGAGCTTTCACGGTAAATTTATTGTAGCAGGATGCTTGAATAGGGACAAAAAAGTTTGAGTTATATGTTAAAATAACATCTAATGAAGGAAGATGTTAATGCTTTCCTTGGGTATCTAGCTACGAAGAAAAATTGTTCACAGAACACCTTGGCCGCTTATCGCAATGATTTGAATCAGTTGATGGCTTACAGTGAGGACGAGAGGGCAAAAGGAATAATCAGGTCGAGCAGTGAGCTTTTGAAAGGCTATTTACTTAACCTTAGAGAAAAGAGGTACTCCTTAGCTACAACAGCTCGCAAGGTGGCTTCAGTTAAATCCTTTTTCAGATTCATGGTTGCTTCAGGGAGGCTGAAAGAAAATCCAACACAGGGTTTGATTTCTCCTCAAGTTAGCAAGCATACCCCCAAGTTCTTGTCTTTATCCGAATATCAACGCTTGTTGGCAGAGCCAGCAAAACTATCCTCTCCCGAAGCCAAAAGAGACGTGGTAATGCTAGAATTACTTCACGCCACCGGCTTACGTGTAAGCGAACTAGTCTCCTTAAATATTAAAGATATTGATTTAGAGCGGAATTGTGTACATTGCGTTCATGGCAGTTCTAAAAGGCAAATCCCCTTTGACCATCACATGAGTCAACTATTGAAAAATTTCTTTGAAGGGGATAGGCTGGATTTATTATATGATGAAAAGGAAGAGGCGATGTTTCTTAATCGATGTGGCAAGCGGCTTACCCGGCAGGGATTTTGGCAGATTATTAAGAACTACGCCTCCAAAGCTGACTTGGGCACCAAAATCACGCCTCATACCCTGCGTCATAGCTTTGCTGAATACAAATTACAAACAGGTGCCGATCTTCGTTCCATCCAACAACTTCTAGGACATACCTATATTTCGAGCACTAGAATTTACAAGCATTCCCCTCCCTCACCGAGGTAATAATAATGGCAAAAAAAACACGTCACACTAAAGCTAAACACCGTGCCAAAGCAGCAAAGGCGATACAGGTGAGCCCTTCCCAACAACTCAACCCACTGATCGCTAAGCCTCAATCGCCAGCCAAGATACCTCCCGAGGCTCAAGCTCCTCGCTACCAACATATGATGCCTGAGCTACGCTACATCGGTATCCTTGCTGGAGCAATGATCATAATTCTTATAGTGCTATCCTTTGTTTTGAGGTAACCTTTTTAGTTGCTGAACGGTGGTGGATTTAGAGACAGCAAAAGCCAACTTGCTTAAATTTCTTAACCATGCAATTGAAGATAGGCGTGTGGTTGAAGCTATGCATTGCGTTCCACGCGAATCCTTTGTACCCCAAGAGTATCGCTATGCTGCTTATGACGACAAACCATTAAGCATTGGTTTTGGGCAAACCATTTCCCAACCTTTTATCGTAGCTCTGATGATACAAGCTTTAGAACTCAAGGGCAATGAAAAGGTGCTCGAGTTGGGCACCGGAAGTGGCTATGAAGCAGCTATATTAACTGAATTAGCTAAGCAAGTAATCACCATAGAATGCATACCTGAATTGATGGAAGCGGCTAAGCGCATTTTAGAAAAACTCGGCTACTCCAATATTGAAGTTCACCTTGCTGGCAAGACTCTAGGTTGGTCACAAGGAGCACCCTATGATGCTATCATAGTTTCCGCTGGCGCTCCCAGTGTTCCCCAGATCCTGTTAGACCAGCTATCATGGAATGGGCGGTTGGTAATCCCTGTAGGCTCTCGCTGGCAACAGGAACTGCTGAAAGTTACCAAAAGGAAGAAAGGAAACAAAGTGGAAAACTTAGGTGGCTGCTATTTTGTGCCGCTTATTGGTGAAGGTGCTTGGAAAGAATAAACCTGCGAGCTTCGCTTCTAAAAAAAGAAGCAACTAAATAATTTAATGGCATTTGATTCCGAAGAGCTCAAAAGGAGGTAAAAGCCATGGACGTGCTTAAAGCGATAAGCACAAGGCATAGCATTCGTCATTACAAATCTGAGCCTGTGGCTGAGGGAAAAATAAACAACGTTTTGGAAGCGGCTCGCTGTGCACCTTCTTGGGCTAATACTCAGTGTTGTAGGTTTGTAGTAGTTCAAGCTACTTACTCACTTGGGCTAGGGACTGTACATGTTGGGGCTTTTGATGCACAAAAAGCTGCTCAGTTTTTAAATGTGCCCCAGGGTGTAGCTGTGGTAGAGATGACACCTTCAGGTTATTCCGAGAAGGAAGGAAAAGCACCGCCAAGGAAAGAGCTTTCTGAAATGGTATTCTATGAAAGTTATGGCCAAAAGGAAAATGCCCCCAAGGGGATTCGAACCCCTGATCTTCAGCTTGAAAGGCTGGTGTCCTAGGCCACTAGACGATGAGGGCAATACTAGACATTCTAAGGGTAAATAGCTAAAACTTCAAGCCCTGTAGTCTCAGGTAAATTGAACATCAAATTCATATTTTGAACTGCCTGCCCTGCGCCTCCCTTTATCAGATTATCAAGACAACTGATGACTATGAGTCTCCCTGTTTTTAAATCAACAGTAGGGTAAATAAAGCAAAGGTTATTGCCCCAGGCATGTTTGGTTTGGGGAGGTTTACTTGTTACTCGAATAAAAGGGGCATCTTTATAAAATTCATGATATAGCTGATTTAGTTCTTCCCTGGCTTTGGCATTTATCGCTAGTTTATCATCCCTTAGCCTGGCATAACAGGAACTTAATATGCCCCGTGTCATTGGCACTAGGTGGGGTAAAAAGGTTATCGCCAGGGCAAGCTCAGAATTTAACATTGCCAACTCCTGCTCTATTTCAGGCAGATGGCGATGCCCTTCAAAAGAATAAGCGTATGTATTTTCATTGATTTCAGAATAATGAGTAGTCAAACTCAAGGCTCTACCAGCGCCAGAAACACCTGATTTGCTATCGATTATTATGTCGGGGTAAACAAGACCTTCCTTGACTACCGGCGCCAATGCCAAGATAGCAGCGGTGCTATAACAACCAGGATTAGCTATCAGGCGTGCTGAGGCAATCTCCTCTCGATGCAATTCAGGCAAGCCATAAACTGCTTCTTTCAATAGTTCGGGTGACGGATGAGTAAACTCGTACCATTTTGGATATTCTCTGGTATCCTTTAACCTGAAATCGGCACTTACGTCGATAACCTTTATGTTTTGTTCTAACAAAGGTGGCACTACATCTACACTTGACTTGTGAGGCATCGCCGAAAAGGCAATATCAATATTGCTATCAAGCTCAGATTTTATTGAGAGGTCGATGTCGTTGAGGAAAGGAAGAACATCACCCAGTTTTTGACCTGCAGCACTCCGTCCTGTAACTGTGCCGAGCTCCACTTGAGGATGTTGATAGAGTAAGCGAGCTAACTCAGCGCCAATATATCCTGTAACGTTTATTATACCAGCTTTTATTTTCGACATAGAAAATTACACACATTATACTACAAATGGCAATGGTCAGCGACCCAAACCTCGTGCCCTCATATCAACAATTTGACTATATTCGGGGAATAGTGCTACTCTACTACTTACTTTTTCGTCGGGATTAAAATAGCATGCCGAAGATTTATTTTATAGATGTTACTAATCGTGATGGTGTTCAAACTGCACATCTCGGCCTATCCAAACTTGAGAAGACTCTGATAAATATGTATCTCAACGAGATGGGCATCTTTCAATCCGAATTCGGCTTTCCCACGACAAAACACGAATCACTTTACCTCCAAGCCAATTTGGAACTGGCTGAGATGGGTGTCTTGCAACCCATTCGCCTGGGAGGTTGGATAAGAGCAACCGCTTCCGATGTGGAAACAGCATTCAATCTTGTTCCAAGCATTCGACATCTTAATCTCTCTATCTCCACATCGGATCAAATGATCAATGGTAAGTTCCAGGGGAAAAAAACTAGAGATGACATCTTAAAAACGATGGTTGCCGCTGTGGAAGCCGCTCGAGCACACGGGGCTGAAAGCATAGGCGTAAATGCTGAAGACGCCTCCAGAACAAGCATAAAGTTCTTGGTCAAATTTGCCTCGGCTGCCAAAGAACATGGAGCTCATAGATTTAGGTATTGTGACACTCTTGGCTATGACAACCCCTTTACCATTTATGAAACTGCTAAGACACTGGCAGAGCATATTGGCATGCCTATAGAGCTTCACTGTCATGGTGACCTGGGGATGGCTGTTGCTAATTCTGTTGCCGGAGCTAAGGGTGCCATAGATGGCGGACAAGATGCCTACCCCAACACCACAATCAATGGAATCGGGGAAAGAGCTGGCAATGCTGACCTTGCAGCTTCAATTTTGGCTGTTACTAAATCTAAGGGATTCGCCGAAAAATATCACATAGGAAATTCAATCGACTTATCCAAGGTATGGGAAATAGCCAAATTTGCTAGCTATGCTTTTGGAGTTCCCATCCCTATAAACCAGCCCGGCGTTGGGTCTAATGCCTTCGCTCATGCCTCAGGCATTCATGCTGATGGTGTGTTGAAAGACCCGCAGAACTATGAATTATATGACTTTGCTGAACTTGGTAGAGGTGAACCAGAGCTCGTAGAAACCGGCAGGAAGATTTGTTCCGGGGAATATGGTGGAATATCAGGCTTCAAACATCTAATGGGACAGATGTCAGTATCGTTTAAAGACGTCGATGAGGCGAAGGAAATTCTAGAACTGGTAAGATACGCTAACGTTGAAGCACAAAAACCGCTCGTCGAGGACGAATTGCTCTTCATTGCCAAGTATCCTCAGATTGCAAGAAAATTGCTAACATTGAGGCCGCTAGAATAGTATATCTTCAGCCAGTGCCTCAATATACTCATATTGCCGAATCATCAACAAGGATATCCTTGACACTACCATACCTCTAGTTTAATAATATAACTAATTGCGGGTGTAACTCAGCGGTAGAGTGCTTGCTTCCCAAG
>CAZEQL010000039.1:0-10137 GCA_964514415.1 uncultured Dehalococcoidales bacterium | reverse complement strand
AAAGAGGACATTTCTATCGAGTTTTCTAGGGGACATTATCATAGAGTTACGACATACCTCGGAATTAAATCATCTAAAAAATTACCGAGGGGGGAATCGTTGAATCACGGAAAAGGAACCAAAAAATTTTTAGGATATGGTCTGGTCAATGCTGAAGCGAATTCAAACAAAACTTGAGTAATAGAGCTATTTAAGTGATATCAATTTGATTCATTAAGCCGAGTAGCTTTGCTCCTCGCTCAATAGAATCATCATAATGAAAACTGAGTTGTGGAATACATTTCAGTTTTAAATGTGTGCCTAATTCCTTGCGCAAAAAGCCGGAAGCGGTATTAAGACCTGCTAACATATCGCTTTTATTCGTTTCGTTTCCCAAGACGCTAACAAATACTTTGGCATACTTAAGATCAGGGGAGAGTGAAACTTCAGTTACTGAAATAAGCTTATTCAGCCTGGGGTCGTTAACTTTACGCTCAAGTATTCTGCTGAGGTCTCGCTTGATAAATTCACTTATTCGTTCATTTCGCCTGGTCATTTGAGCTTCCTTATGTGAGTTTGCTTTGTTGCTATGCTTCTTGTAGTAGGAGGCAAAGGCACTCTCAATGATACCTATGGTATTCTAACTTACCTTTTCCTTCCGATAAAACTCGATAATATCACCAGGTTGGAAATCGGTAAACCCTGCTATACCTATACCACACTCGAAGCCGGCAGACACTTCAGAAACATCCTCCTTAAAACGCTTTAGGCTGGAGATTTTGGATTCACAAACAATTTTGTTCTGGTGTAATATCTTGACCTGAGCATCTTGCCATATTCTGCCTTCTATGACATAGACTCCTGCTACCTTCTTTTTTTCTTTGCGGAAGACAACTCTTACCTCAGCACGTCCTCCAAGGATTTCTGCATAAGTTGGTTCAAGCAGCCCTTTCAATGTCTTATCCATATCTTCCATTAACTTGTAGATTACATCGTAATGTTGTATGCTTACGCCCATTTCTTCAGCTAGTCGTGTTGCTCCGAGCGTCGAGCGGCTGTTAAAGCCAATAATAATGCCGGTTGAAGCCGAAGCTAAAAGCACGTCACTCTCTAAAATACTGCCACTAGCAGCATGGATAACCCTAGCCTTTGCATCTTCTGTGCCCAATCGCTCGACAGAGTTCTTTATTGGATCAATACTGCCATCAACATCAGTTTTTAAAACTAGTTTGAGCACCTTTATTTGCCCCTCGCTTATTTGGCTGGAAAGGGCACTTAGGTTTAAGGGGACACGAGTTATCGTAGCTTCTTTTTTCTCTATAATATTTCGTGCCTGGTGCTCATCAGCAACTACAGTAAAAGTATCTCCTGATTTTGGCACGGCGTTTATGCCAAGGATCTCCACAGGAGACGATGGTCCAGCTTTCCTGACTTGTTCCCCCTTATCGTTGGACATAGCTTTAATTTTACCCCAAGTATTGCCAGTTACTACTACATTACCTACTTCGAGGGCACCTTTCTGGACTAGAAGGGTAGCTAAAGGGCCTTTGGTCTTATGTAACTTGGCTTCAATGACCGCTCCTTCTGCGGCACAATTGGGGTCGGTTTTTAATTCCAATATGTCGGCAACAAGAAACAAGTTTTCTAATAAATCTGGGATTCCTTGTCCTTCCTTAGCTGAAATGGGAACACAGACGACATCACCGCCCCATTCTTCAATGATTAAACCTAAATCAGCAAGCCGGTGTTTTATATGTTCAGGATTAGCATTAGGTTTATCAATTTTATTGATGGCAACTACTATAGGCACTTCGGCAGCCTTAGCGTGGTTTATGGCTTCTATGGTCTGGGGCATAACACCGTCATCGGCGGCAACTACCAAAACTACAATATCAGTTATTTGTGCTCCATGGGCTCTCATGGCAGTAAAAGCCTCATGCCCAGGCGTATCCAGAAAAGTAATTGTGCGTCTGTTCACTATGGCTTGATAGGCACCAATATGTTGGGTAATAGCTCCTGCTTCACGGGTTGCTACGCTGGTTTTTCTGATGGCATCGAGGAGAGTTGTCTTGCCATGGTCCACATGGCCCATAACAGTGACTACTGGAGGGCGAATTTGTAACTTATCCCCTATTTCTTTCTTATGAGGGGATGGGACTCTACGTGCTGCTTTTTGTTGAGTCCCATAACCGAAGTCTGTGGCTATCTTGGTCGCAATATCAAAATCGATGGTTTGGTTAATATTGGCCATGATGCCTTTTCGCATGAGCTGCTTAATGATTTTTACAGGTTCTGTTTTTAGGATATCAGCCAATTGCTTTACAGTTATGGAAGGTGGGAGTTCAACTTGTGGTAAAGTTGCCATTGTGTTCTTCTTTTTCTGGTTACTAGCTACCAGCTCTGACTCTTTGCTGTTCAAATTTAGCTCCCCTCCAGCAGGTTATTGCCATACTCAGTTAAAACCTGACGATCATCATCGCTAAGCTTTGTGCGCAAAGCATATTCTAAACGCTTCTTCTTTAGCGCTGCTTCCCAGCAATCTTTTTTAGGACATAAGTAGGCACCTCTACCTGGCTTCTTAGCGGATATATCTATTTCAACAACTCCATTCTCAGTACAAACCAGGCGAATCAAATATTTTTTATCTCTCGTCTGTCGACAAGCGATACAAGTACGCTGAGGTATATGCTTACTCTTCAAGTGTATCCTCCCCTGGGTGAAATATTTGTTTTTTATGAGGCTTACTCTTAACCTTACTTTTCTCTAACTTTTCACCCTTCTTTTTACCTTGGATTTTTGCCGTTGGCAAGCTAGGCAAAATGTCCTCAGCAAAGCGAATCTGCAGTTTTCTTTCAGACTTCTCAGGTGGAGTTTTCAGAGGAGCTGGGAACTCAGTTGGCTCTTCCGTCCCGATATTACTGACTGGTTCTAGCACTTTAGGTTCAGTTGAGACAGCTTCCTCAGTTGCTGCTTCCAACTCTTGAGGAACAGCCTTTTCTGCTTCAGCAGCAGAGACGCTCTTAATATCAATTCTCCAGCCTGTGAGTCTTGCTGCTAATCTAGCATTTTGTCCTTCTCTGCCTATAGCTAAAGAAAGTTGCTTATCAGGAACAACCACAATAGCTACCCTTGCTGCTTCATTGATTTCGATACTTGTTACTTGAGCTGGACTAAGGGCATTAGAGACAAATATCTCGGGATCGGCATGCCACTGAATTACATCTATTTTTTCGCCATTTAACTCGTTAACGATGTTCTGTATTCTAATGCCACGGGGTCCAAGACAACAACCTACAGGGTCAACACCTTCCTGGCGTGTTGATACTGCTAGTTTAGTTCGGTGTCCTGGCTCGCGAGCTGTCGCTTTTAACTCCACAACCCCGCTGTGAACTTCGGGGATTTCCATTTCAAAAAGGCGACGTACTAAATTGGGATGGGATCTAGAAACTATTATTTGGGGTCCTTTAGCACTGTGAGTTATCTCAAGAAGGTAGAATTGAAGTCGCTGCCCTTTATGGTAATGTTCATTCTGCACCTGCTCGCTTAGAGGAAATATTGCCTCTGTTCTATTCAATCTGACATAAGAAGTTTGTTTAGGCTCAACAAATTGAATTACTCCAGTGACGACCTCTCTTTCCTTATTAACAAACTCTTCGAAGATTGCATGGTGCTCCGCTTCACGTAATCGTTGTAGAACAACTTGTTTTGCTGTTTGAGCGGCGATACGCCCAGCATTCGTGGGTATGAATGCTATTTCTATTATTTCGCCAACCTGAGCTGTATCTCGCAACCTTTGAGCTTCGTCCACAGATAGTTCGTGACTTGGATTATTAACTGCCTCAACCACGACCTTTTGGGCGTAGGCGTTGACTTTGCCGGTACCGGGGTCAATTTTTACTAAAATATCAGGCTCGGAGGGAAATGCCTCTTTTTTGTAGGCGGAGGCAAGTGCTGATTCCAAAACAGCTAAGACTACCTCTTTAGGTAAGTTTCTCTCAGCCGAAAGCTGAGTGATTGCAGCAGTAAACTCTGTTTTCATTTTCCTTAACCCAATTTTAGATTTAACAAAAAAGTGGGTAAGAACCCACTTAGATAAAATCTTTTTACTTGAAAGTAGCATAATTAAGTAAAAAAGGCAAATTTGTGTAGACTATGGTTAAGTTGATAAAGTAAAATGGTTGTAAATAACATTATTAGTTTGGTGGAAGAGATGGTAGCGTTGGAAGGAGTCAAAATCTTAGATTTGTCGGGGCTAGCACCAGGTGCTTTTTGTACTATGCTTTTAGGAGATTTAGGAGCTGAGGTACTTAAAGTTGAGTCCCCTATACCGAGTGAACTTAGTGGAGCGGGGCCTTCGCCTAAGGGCGAAAAGAGGAGAGAGGAAGCAGTTTATTTTGCTCTTAATCGCAATAAGAAAAGTATAGGGCTTAATCTTAAGTCAGAGCCGGGGCGTCAAGTATTTTACCGCCTTGCTCAGCAAGCGGACGTTATTATTGAGGGATATAGACCGGGAGTAGTCAAACGTTTAGGGATAGATTATGACACTATAAAAAGGTTAAATCCTAAGATTATTTACTGCTCGCTTAGTGGTTATGGTCAGGATGGCCCCTATCGCACCATTCCTGGCCACGATGTCAATTATATATCCTTGGCTGGGGTTCTTGGCTTAATTGGCCCTTCCCAAGGTTTGCCGGTTATTCCCCTGAATCTGGTGGCTGACTTTGCCGGCGCCTCTTTATATGGAGCTATTGGCATTTTAGCCGCTTTGATGGCTAGAAATAAGACAGATAAAGGACAATATGTAGATATAGCTTATATGGATGGAGCAATTTCTCTCATCACTTGGTACACTACCAATTATTTCCAGAATGGTGAAATTCCTAAGCGAGGCGAAACAACACTTCACGGTGCTTATCCTTATTATGGAGTATATGAAACCAAAGATGGTAGATATATTACCATTGGTTGTATTGAGCCACATTTCTGGGAGAATCTCTGCCGACTTCTGCAGAGGGAAGATTATATTCCTTTCCACTTTACCTCGGAGCATTTTGTTTCTAAACCCGGGGATAAAAAATGGGAGGAAATTTCTTCCTATCTGAAACAAACTTTCTTAACCATGACAAGGGATAAATGGTTTGAACTGCTGACTCAACACGATATACCTGTGGGCAAGGTTTATACTTTAGACGAGGTCTTTGCTGACCCACAGGTGCTTCATCGGCAGATGGTGATAGAAGTGGAACATCCTACTTTGGGTAAAGTCAAGCAAGTTGGTATAGCTCCTAAACTTTCAGACACTCCGGGCACAGTGAGGAGTTTGTCTCCACTGCTTGGCGAGCACACTGATGAAGTATTACAGGAGTTGGGTTATAGACGGGAAGATATTGAGATTTTACGGCAGGAAGGTGCCATAAGTTAGAAGGAGAGTTAAACCATGGCCAAGGAATGTCTTTTTTGTCAGATTGTCACCGGCGAGATAGCTAGTGATATAGTTTATCAAGATGAAAATTTCCTGGCTTTTAAGGATATCAAGCCCCAGGCACCTACGCATTTGATTATCGTACCCAAAACTCATATTGCATCTTTGGCAGAACTTACTGCGCAGCAGCAAGGGTTTATAGGGCGCCTTATAATTTTAGCCCAAAAATTAGCAGAGAAAGAGGGGATAGCGGAAAAGGGCTATCGCTTGGCAGTAAATTGTGGCCCTGAAGGGGGGCAGGTGGTGCCGCATCTTCATTTTCACCTTATTGGTGGCAGGAGACTGAGTGACCAGCTCGGCTAGGGCATTCAGTCTGAGGCTGTAAGCCAGAGAATCTAAGACCCTGCGCATTCGCTCAGGGTGACAGTTGGGTGCTTGTCTGTAAAGACTTTAGCTTAGTCATTATCTCCTCTATAGTTTCATCTAGAGTAGATGTTCCAGCCGCGATGCCAATATGATGTTTGCCTTCAAACCAAGAATCATCCACTTCGTCTGCTCTTTCTACCAGATGGGTTTTCACTATAGGTGAACATACTTCAGCGAGGCGCTTAGTGTTGGCGCTATTAGATCCACCTAGTACTATCATAAGTTGGCTTTTCTGGGCTAATTTTAGAGCGGCTTCTTGGCGTCTTTGTACTACTTGACATAAAGTATTAACAACACGTACCTCCTTAGCTTTAAAACCAGAGGTAGCCATGAGCCGCTTAGTAAACTCGATAAAAGCGGATTTGGTTTGAGTGGTTTGAGAAATAATGCCCAGGCGAGATGATGATAGAGATTGCTTCGCTTTGCTCGCAGCGACAATTTGCTCCACATCGAGGGTAGCTACTCCTTTCTCTCCTGCCCAACCCAACAATCCTTTAACCTCAGCATGTTCTGCTTCCCCAAAGATGATGACATCAAAGTTGGCTTCAGCTAATTCTTTAGCTATATTTTGAGCTTTGCGGACTATGGGACAAGTGGTATCAATAATATGAATCTGGCGGGCTTTGATTTCAGATAACACTACAGGGCTTGTGCCATGCGTAGTGATAGCCAAGATTTGACCTTTAACTTGGTCGAGGTGATTTACCGGCTTTACTCCTAATTTAGTTAGCTCTTCCACTAATTGCCGATTGTGTGCTATTGGTCCTAGGGTTTCTATCTCTCCATATTTATTAACTGCCTCCTTTAGCAGCTTTATGGCTTGTCTCACACCGAAGCATAAGCCAAGCCCTCGAACCTTCTCAATCTTCATGTTCCTTTATAGACCCCTTGATATTCTGGTGGCAGAAGGACAGCGATTTTACCCATCATGGAATCAGTTAGTAATCTCATTTGCGATTTATTTAACTTACCATCAATTGGAGGAAGAGTGAAGGGCTGACCAATGTTGATAATTATTTTGGGGTGCTTCCATGGCCAACTTATCCCCTTAATCTTATGGGTGCCAATAATGCCAATGGGGAGGAGGGAAATGCCCAATTGCGAGGCTATGACTGCGGAGCCTGGTTTGCCTGTTATAAGCTTGCCCTCAGGGCTTCTTTTGCCTTCAGGAAACATGCCTAGAATTAGCCCTTTATTCAGCGTATCCTTGGCTTTCTGGAGCGCCTCCTGTTTTTCTTTAATTGTACCGTGACGTCGTATGGAGAAAGCTCGTCCCCAGCGAAGTAGAGGCTTCAAAAGAGGGTGGTGGAAAAGTTCCTCTTTTGCCATAAAATTAATCCATTGAGGAAAGCTACATTGTAGTAATATTGGGTCGAGAAGATGAACATGATTGGCTACAACAATGAATGGACCAGTTAAAGGTACATTTCCCCTTCCCTCGACTTTCCAAGAAAGAAAAGTCTTGAAAAAGAGTTTAAGTATGCTTAAGAAAATCTTTTGAGAGAGACTCACCGATTTATCGCCAAAGTATATAGTTTATCAACTACCTGTCCCAAACTTAATTTTTCAGTATCGATGATTATAGCGTCAGCAGCGGGCTTAAGTGGTGAGATAAGCCGCTGAATATCCATTTCATCGCGTCTCTCCAATTCAGTGAAGATAGCATTGTAATCCACCTTTTTCCCTCGCCCCAGAAATTCCTTGCAACGGCGATTAGCCCTCTCTTCAGCAGAAGCGACCAAGAAAATCTTCAATTCCGCCTGGGGTAAAACCACCGTTCCAATGTCCCTTCCTGCCATTATAATTTTCCCTGGCTGGGCGAATCTCCGCTGCTCAGACACCATTGCTTGGCGCACTCCAGCTACCTTTGATATCACAGAAACCTGTTCTTCTACCTCAAGACGAAGCAATTCAGAAGAAACATCGTTGCCATCGACTAGAATAGAGAGATATCCTTCCTCAGAGGGAACAAAGTCGAATTTGGTTGTAATGGCTAGGTGGCACAGCCTGTTTTCATCCTCCGGGGAGATGCCTAATTTGAGGACTTTGCTGCTGAAAGCTCGATACATCATGCCAGTATCGAAGAAAATATAGCCCAATCTTCTGGCTAGTAATATGCCTACACTGCTCTTGCCTACTGCTACGGGACCATCTATAGCGATTAGTTGAGACTTCAAACTTCTCTTATCTTATCATAACCTGTTGGAACATAACCACTGGCGTGTAGCAGCCTATATGATGTGTGATTCGAGTGCGATTAGAGTCTAGTATACCAAAAGGGAGTTAAACATCCCATACTTCTTGTCTAAAGAGCTATAATTAGTTTAATGTAGTGGGGGGAGAAAAAGTGTTAAAGGAGGTAGATTAATAATGCGTAGCAAAGTTACCATTGTAGGGGCTGGAAACGTAGGATCCACCTGTGCCCAGCAGTTAGCGCAAAGAGGTTATGCTGACATCGTTCTTGTGGATATTATTAAAGGTTTGCCTCAGGGTAAAGCGCTGGATATTCTTGAAGCGGGCCCTGTTGTGGGGTTTGATTCTAAACTCGTAGGGACTAATGACTTCGCCGATAGCGCCGATTCTGATGTTGTCATCATTACCTCCGGGATGTCTAGGAAGCCTGGAATGAGCCGTGACGACCTGGCATTGGCCAATATGAAAATAATACGGGACGTCACGGAAAAAGTAGTTAAATATTCACCTAATTCCATTATTATCATGGTGACCAATCCTTTGGATGCCATGACACAGGTGGCTCTTCAGTCCAGTGGGTTCTCTCGAAATAGAGTTTTGGGGCAATCTGGCATTCTCGATGCTGCCAGATTTAGGACCTTTATCGCTCAGGAACTTGACGTTTCTGTTGAAGATGTATTTGCCTGTGTTTTGGGGGGACATGGTGATACCATGGTACCGCTTCCCAGGTTTTCTACTGTTGCTGGTATTCCTATCACTGAACTTCTGTCCCAGGAGAAAATCTATAATATAGTTTACCGTGTAGTGAAAGGCGGAGAAGAGATAGTTGACCTGCTTAAAACGAGTAGTGCCTTTTATGCTCCTGGAGCGGCAGTAGCACAAATGGTAGATGCCATAATCCTGGACAGGAAGAAGATATTACCCTGTGCTGTTTACCTGGAGGGGGAGTATGGTATCACCGGGGTGACAATGGGGGTTCCTGTTAAATTGGGCAAGGATGGCATGGAGCAAGTAATAGAGTTGAAGCTCAGCCCTGAAGAAGCTGCCGCTTTGAGGAAATCAGCAGAGGCAGTACAGGAGTTGATTAATGTTATGAACGCAACGCAGTGATGGAAAAATGAGAGAGATTCACGCTGATGCTGTTACCCGAACTATAGCCAGGTTATGCCAAGAAGCTAATTTCTTTCTTCCCGAAGATGTGCTTGCTTCTTTGAAGCAGGCACGGCAGCATGAAGAATCACCTTTAGGGTGTGATGTGCTAGATAAGATACTGGAAAATATCAGAATAGCTGCTGAGGAGAAAGTTCCCTTATGTCAAGATTGTGGTACTGCGGTAGTCTTTCTGGAATTAGGACAGGAAGTTCATATAGTTGGAGGTGACCTTTATACGGCGGTGAACGAAGGGGTGCGTCAAGGATATCAGCGAGGTTATTTACGCAAGTCAATGGTAGTCCGGCCTTTTTCCGCCAGGGTGAATACTGGAGATAATACTCCAGCTATTATTCACACAGATATAGTTCCGGGTGAGAAGCTCAAAATCATTGTGATGCCCAAAGGTGGTGGTGCGGAGAACATGACCTGCTTCACTGTGCTACCTCCGACTTATGATCGTCAGGGCATTATAGATTTTGTGGTGGATGTTGTTGATAAGGCGGGTAGTAACCCATGCCCTCCAGTCATTGTTGGTTTGGGAATAGGGGGGACAGCGGAAAAAGCCATGCTGATAGCTAAAAAGGCGTTACTGCGCGAGGCGGGCAAGTCAAATCCAGATGCTGAGATAGCTGAGCTAGAAAAAGAAATTCTCCAAAAAGTTAATGCTTTGGGTATCGGACCGATGGGATACGGGGGCAGGATTACTGCTCTGGCAGTTCACGTTGAGACCTTCCCCTGTCATATTGCTAGCTTGCCAGTGGCGGTTAACCTGCAATGTTGGTGTGCTCGCCACAAGGAAGCAATTCTGTAAAGGGGAAAAGCAAAATTTGGTCGACGTTCAAGCATTAATTTCGGAGAGCTTGGCGCAAAATGAATTAGTCCTTTTGTTGTAGGTAAAATTTGGTGCTAGAATTGCCAAGTTTGTGGCTTAGAAGGAGGTAATTGCCATGCCCGAAGAAGAGAAA
>CAZEQL010000038.1:8739-10390 GCA_964514415.1 uncultured Dehalococcoidales bacterium | reverse complement strand
GCCTCCAGCGACATCCATTATCGAAAGCCTTGTTTGCCCCATTGCGATGTTGCTACCTGCATATGTACCGTGGTCATCCGGACCACGGTGAGATAATTTATCCAACATAGCATCTAAATCAGATTCCCGATGGCCAGCATTGTTCCCATAAATCGTGATAATTCCGCACATAGATTTACATCTCCCTGAATCTATATCCTATATTTCTTATAGTATCGATAAAGGAATGATTCCTATCCTCGATTTTGCTCCTCAATCTCCTGATATGCACATCTACAGTTCTGTCACCACCATAAAAGTCCCAACCCCAGACCTTATCCAGCAGGGCGTCACGAGTAAAAACCTTCCCTTTATTACTTGCTAAGAATTTAAGTAGCTGGTATTCCCTGAAGGTTAGTGTAATCACTTCACCGCTGAGTGATACCTGACACCTAGGCACATCTATGACTAAATCGCCACACTTGATTACATCCTTGCTCCCTATGATGTTTGTTTGCCTTAAGATTCGCTTTATCCTTGCTACTACTTCACTCGAATCCCAGGGTTTGACGACGAAGTCGTCTATGCTGGGACTAGAGTCGAGGTTGTCGAGCATCTCTTTGGTGACGAGGCTAATGACTGGTATGTGCATCTCCTGTTTGATTTCTTGTGGGAGAGCCCATGTTTTTGAGTTGAGTGCTGTCCCTTCCATATTCAGGAGCACCAAGTCAGTGGGTTGCTCCATGATATGTTCGAGCGCTGCGCTATAAGGAACAGTTGAGCAGATAAAACCCCTCTCCGTTAGTTCTGAACTCAGTTTCCCTAACTGCTCGCTTTCGCTGGCTATAATGAATATTTTGGGCATGGAGATTCTTCGCTACGCTCAGAATGACAAGGGCTAATAAGCATAAAGCCTGCCATAAGGCCTGAGGTGAAGTGGGAATAATTTGGCAAACTCGCATTTTAATATTTCTTTAGCATCATAGCCGAAGTGAGAGGCAAACTCGCTGACGAATTCCGTTAAAATCGAATGATCATTTTCATCGAGTTCAGAAGTGCCTATCTCCTTACCCAACTGGAAATCTTGAACCTCTCCTCTAAGATAAATGACGCCACCGTGCATGCCAGTGCCGATGAAATTTGCCTTGTGCTGATCTCCTTCCTTGAAGTTTAGCCCCAGGATGATTAGGATTCCGCCTGCCATATACTCACCTAAGAAATCCTGAGCAGTGCCACCAATGACCACCATCGGTTTCTTGTCTTGATATTCTTTCATATGTATGCCCGCTCTGTAGCCGACATCATCTCGAACAAAAATCTTGCCTCCCCTGGCTGATAACCCAAGGATATCCCCGGCATGGCCATGAACGATTATTTCTCCGTCGTTCATGGTATTCCCACAACCATCCTGAGCATTACCCCGAACGATAATCCTGGGTCCGTCCATAAAGGCTCCTAAGTCATTGCCAGGAGTGCCAAATATTTCGATCTCGACAGGTTTGTTCAAATCTGTGCCAATGTACCTCTGTCCATAGACATTGTGCAGCTCAATTTTTTGAGTTCCATTCGATACTACTTCCCTCAATCTGGCATTGAGATCCCGATAAAAGATGCCGCGGGCATCTATTTTTGTTACGTGGTTATCTTCTCCTTTACTATTAGTATTCTTTTT
>CAZEQL010000038.1:0-8639 GCA_964514415.1 uncultured Dehalococcoidales bacterium | reverse complement strand
TTACGTGGTTATCTTCTCCTTTACTATTAGTATTCTTTTTAATGATCTTTGCCATCTCAGCTCCCTGCCATTTTTATTCCCAGGATTTCCAATTCGGTGTCAGTAAGGCCCACGCCTCTCAACTGAAGGCGATTGCCGCGAAGGCTTTCCAAAGCATTTATACCCATGCCACCCAATATGTCCTTAAGTTCAAGGCTCCACCCGCGGAGGAGGTTGTTCAACCTCCTGGCTCCAATGTCAGGGTTGACCCTCTTGGTTAGACTGATGTCCGTGGTGCAGATACCCCAAGCGCATTTTCCGGTGTGGCATTGCTGGCATAAAGTACAACCAAGCGCAACAAGAGCTGCAGTTCCAATATAGACGGCATCAGCGCCCAGAGCGATGGCTTTAGCTACATCGCCACTGTTTCTAATACCTCCAGAGATTACAATAGAGGCTTGATTGCGAATACCTTCCTGTCTGAGGCGAGCATCCACTGAGGCAAGAGCTAATTCAATGGGGATGCCGACATTGTCCCGAATGATCTTGGGTGCAGCGCCAGTGCCTCCGCGCAGCCCATCGAGAACTATAATGTCGGCTCCTGCTCGCACCATACCACTGGCAATAGCCGCTGAATTATGAACAGCAGCTATCTTCACTGCCACTGGCTTGGTATAATTTGTGGCTTCCTTTAAAGCGTAGACAAGCTGTGTTAGATCCTCAATGGAGTAAATATCGTGTTGTGGAGCCGGGGATAAAGCATCTGTCCCCCGAGGAATCATTCGCGTTGCTGATACTTCAGTACTAACTTTCTCTCCGGGAAGGTGCCCTCCGATACCAGGCTTAGCTCCCTGCCCAATCTTAATTTCAAGTATTCTAGCTACATCAAGGTATTCAGGATGAACCCCAAATCGCCCTGAGGCTACTTGGGCTATAGTGTTGTCTCCATACTTATAGAGCTTGGGATGAAGTCCGCCTTCACCTGTATTCCACAAAGTTCCCGCCTCAGTTGCAGCCCTGGCTAAGGACTCATGTACGTTGAGGCTCACAGCGCCGTAGGACATAGCTGAAAACATTACGGGAACCTCAAGCTTAACCTGAGGAGCTAACTCCGTTTTAAGTCTCATCGAACCAGCCTTAAGTTCTACACTATCAGGTTTTTGCCCTAAATAAGTAGTCAATTCCATAGGCTCACGCAATGGGTCAATAGAAGGATTAGTTACCTGACTGGCGTTAAGAACCAGGTGATCCCAGTAAATACGGTAGCCTTTATCATTGCCCATTCCGGTCAGAAGCACACCGCCAGTCTCAGACTGCTTGATGATATCTTCAATAACCTCAGGACGCCAATTGTAGTTTTCCCGATAATCCAGCGGATTCCTTCTAATGGTCAAGGCATTGGTAGGGCAGAAGACCACGCAGCGGTGGCAGCCAACACAATTCTCCTCGTGACTTCTCACCTCATCGTCCTCAGCGTCATAGTAATGCACATCAAAGGTGCACTGGTTGACACACACCTGGCATTGAATGCATCGAGCCGGGTCTCTTTCCACTATAAACTTTGGTGGCAGATAAGTCTTCATCTTATCCTTTCCTTATTGGTATTCCCCTTTCTGCTAAGTAGTCCTTTGTCTGACGAATGGAATAAGTTCGGTAGTGAAAGATACTGGCAGCGAGAACGGCATCGGCTTTACCCATAATCAGCGCTTCGTAAAGATGCTCCAGATTACCTGCACCACCGCTGGCAATGACCGGCACTATCACTGCCTCACTAATAGCGCGAGTCAATTCCAGGTCATATCCTGTCTTTTGACCATCGGCATCCCAACTGGTAAGAAGTAGTTCTCCAGCCCCGAGAACAACAGCCTTTTTAGCCCATTCAATAGCGTCAATTCCTGTTGGCCTTCGCCCACCGTGAGTGCAAATTTCCCACATGGGATTGCCTACGCCATTTACCCTCTTGGCATCAATAGCCACTACAATGCACTGACTCCCAAATTTCTCCGCTCCTTCCATAATAAGTCTGGGGTTCTGCACAGCGGCAGTATTAATGGACACCTTGTCAGCCCCTGCCCTTAGCATACGACGTATGTCATCAATGCCACGCAATCCCCCGCCAACAGTAAGAGGAATGAAAACCTGCTCAGCTACGCGCTCAACCACATCTACCATGGTATCGCGCCCTTCAGGCGTAGCACCGATATCGAGAAAGACAAGCTCATCAGCACCCTCCTTGTAGTAGAATGACGCAAGCTCGACTGGGTCGCCAGCGTCACGGAGATGGGTAAAGCTGGTGCCCTTAACCACTCGCCCTTGAGTAACATCGAGACAAGGGATAATTCTTTTAGTTAACATTCGCGTAAACTTCCTCCACAGTTAATCTTCAAACCGCTTCAGGTTCTCTGTCTAATGCAAAAGTTTTTTGAGGCTCAAGCGTCTTCTTCAAACTGCCTATAACAGGCTCGCCTCCCATCGGAATCCATGTCCTGTCGAGATCTGAACAGACAAGACGTATGGCTGCCTCCTCAGAAGAAAGGTAAAGCACCGACCCCTTTACCCCTACAGTGAGCGGGCGTAACCTTATCCTGTCAGTAAAGCCAATCATCTCTCCCTGATGGGCAATGATTACGGTGAAAGGCCCATTTAACAGGAGGCTGCCATATACTTGCCGCAAGGTGCGCAGCAGTCTTTGCTCTTCCTGAGGACGGCGCTCTATATCGCTCCAGAAAGGAGGCGCTAATACCCTTGCTACTATCTCTATGGGAAGCCCGTGCCTTCGCATTAAGAGGTCAATTGCATAAGCCACCACTTCGGTGTCAGTTTGCATAGTGCAATTGTAGCCAAATTGCTCTAAATACCGCCGATTTATCCCATAGGAAGAGATTTCACCATTATGAACTACTGTCCAGTCCAAGATATTAAAGGGGTGTGCTCCACCCCACCAACCCCGAGTGTTAGTAGGAAATCTGCCATGGGCCGTCCATAGGTAGCCTTCATACTGCTCCAAGCAAAAATATTCGGCTATCTCCTCAGGGTAGCCTACTCCCTTGAATACTGCCATGTTTTTGCCACTGGAAAAGACAAAGGCATCCTCAACTTTAGTGTTGATCTCCATAACTTTATCTACCACATAGTCGTCCTGCGGTTGCCCTTTAGTTCCCTCGCTTTTTACTTCGAGGAAGTAACGCCATACCAGAGGTGGTTTTACTATAGCTGGTGTTGGCTTGGTAGGCACTTCCTCGGTGTGAATCATCCGAAATCTCCGTTCAAGAAAAGCTTCTACCTGTGTTTTTGCCTCATAGCTCAAGTACATTATGTGGAAGGCATAGAGTTCAGCATATTCAGGATATAATCCATAAACAGCAAATCCACCACCTAGTCCATTGCCGCGAACGTGCATGTTAGCAATAGCTTCTACTATGTCCTTTCCTGAAAACCGTTCCCCTGAGGTATCCATCATGCCAAAGATGGAACAGGCGTCTATTACCTTATCGTCGTGATAAAAATTGTTTATGTTATTCAATTCTCTCATTAGGCACACCTCATAATAAGCCGTTCTTCTAGGGAAGAAGCGTTGCTGGTTTTGCGAGCTGCCCGCCCAATTTGCAATCCCTCACCTTGGCATAAGTGGAAACTATATTTAGGAAGTAGGCATGGAATCTCAGATCTGAAGTGAGCTCAGGATGAAAGGCAGAGACCAGCGTATTCCCTTGTTTGGCAGCAACGGGAGTGCCGTCAGGAAGACTGGCTAAGATTTCTACCTCAGGGTCTGTCTCGACAATGATAGGTGCTCTAATAAACACAGCAGGGAAAGGAACTTCGCCTAAAGCTGGCACCGATAAGAGTGTCTCAAAACTATTGACCTGCCTGCCAAAAGCGTTGCGCCTTACCTCTATATCCATAGCTCCAATGGTCTCCGCATCTAAATCGGGGGTGTGTTTTGCCAATAAAATCATGCCAGCACAAGTCCCCAACATAGGGAACCCGTTCTGGCCTAGCTCCCTTAGTGTTTTGATAAAACCGTAGGGCAACATCAATCGCCCGATGGAAGTGGATTCCCCACCGGGGATGATGAGTCCATCTAAATTCGCAAGGGCTCGAGGCAGACGTACAGGTAATGCCGCTGCCCCTAATTTTTCTAAGCTAGCGATATGCTCAACGAAAGCACCTTGCAAAGCAAGGACACCAACTCTTTCCCCGCCATTCATTTTCATCACTCTATAACAAGACGGCTACTCGCCGGCAAAGGATTCCTCCTCAGCTTGGATAGGTAGAATTGGGTGCAGAAGTAGTTCCGGGGGAGCTTCTAGTCGCTCCTGCCACAATGTTCGAGGGAAGAACGCCAGACCAAAATCATCAGCCAAGAACGACTGTTTGAAGCTTCCTACATTCACTTCATCCCTCATAAGGCCAAAAATTATGCCAGACTTTTCGATGTTTCCTATAAATATCATCCCTACTATAAAGTCGCCTTTCAATATGATCTTTTGGTACGTATTACTCTCTTGTTTGCTAATAACTTCATAGCTCTCGTCGTTGGGCGGCGTTGGCATGCCGGCGGAGGCGATGTTAACTCCGAAATAAGTAAGTGAATTCATAGCTGTGCCACCGGGATATTCAGTTTCGACACCAGCCATGTTGTAGCCAGCAATTCTGCCACCGATACAGGCATTGGGCCAGATAGGGGTAAGTCTGTTTTCCTTATACACGAAGTCGTAGGCTTCAGCCACATCCCCACAAGAATAGACATTTGGATAGTTGGTAGACATATAGCGGTCTACTATTATACCACGGTTTATCTTTATCCCAGCATCTACCGCGAGTTCCATTCGCGGCGATACTCCAATAGCCACCACTATTAGATTGCAAGGTATCTCATCACCATTATCTAAGACGACAGCCTCAACTGTGTCTCTTCCCTTAATTTCAGCTACGGTATGGCCAGTGACAATCTCAACGCTGGCCTGCCTGAGAGCTTCTTCGGCGATGAGAGATGCCTGCTCATCAAGGATAGCATTTAATATCCTCTCTTTCATTTCTATCACTGTGACATCCCTTCCTCGTTCTACCAGAGCTTCAGTTACGCTGATTCCGATGAGACCTCCCCCAATGACTACCGCCTTGCCAGCGCCGCTTTCTAGATACTCGTCAATTGCTTTGGCGTCATCGAGCGAGGTAAAAGTGAAAATGCCTCTCTTGTCATCCCCCTTCATTCTGGGAACAATGGGTTTCCCTCCTGTAGCAAGCAGAAGTTTTTCCCAGGCAATTTGTTCGCCATTTTCTACCTGAGTAGTCCGCTGACTCAGCTCTAAGTGCGTCACCTTCTTGCCCGAAAGGAACACGATATTGTTCTGAACATAGAAATCAACAGGACGGTATAACATTCCCTCAAGGGTGCGTTCTCTGGTCAAATGCTTTGAGATGAGAGGCCTCGAATAGACAGGATAAGGTTCGTCAGAAACGATGGTTAAGGTACCTTCCTTATCCACTTCTCGTATAGCTTCGGCTGCTCCGATGCCACCAGCCGAATTTCCTATAACTAAGTATTTGGTTCGCATTTGTGTTTATCTCCCGCTTAGCGCCATGTTCAAAAAGTTGGAATATAGTTTCAATCCATATTCACCGCTTTTCTCAGGGTGAAACTGGGTTGCTATTAAGTTGTCTTTAATCACCATGCTGCACATAAGCACACCATAATCTGTCATGCCCGCCACAATCGACATATCCTCAGGCTGGGCGTAATAACTATGGACAAAATAGAAATTGGCTTCGTCTGGTATGCCATCAAAAATGGGGTGAGCAATCACCTGCTTTACTTGGTTCCAACCCATATGAGGAACTTTAAACCCTCGGGGCAACCTCTTCACCTTCCCAGGAATCACCCCTAGGCATTTGTGCCATCCTCCTTCTTCAGTTCCTGAAAACAGTATCTGCAATCCTACGCAAACCGCAAAGAGCGGTCTTCCTTGCTGAATCAATTGCCAAATAGTATCGATCATACCTAATTTCTCCAGGCTATTCATGGTGTCTCCCACAGCACCCACGCCAGGGAGAATAACCGCAACAGCGTCAAGTACTTCGCCTGGATTGCTTGTCACCCTTGATTGGTAACCTATTTTTGTAATAGTATTGGCTACGCTACGCAAATTCCCCGCGCCATAGTCAATTATAGCAATCATTTCGCCCACGTCATTCTTTTTCATCATCCATACACAATGCTAGCGCTTCGTTGGGACAATTAGCCACGCAGACTGGTATATCCTGTCCAGGGCAAAAATCACACTTAGCAATAGTTTTATTGTTTGTGTTTCTAGTTAAAGCCCCATAAGGGCAAGCTACTATACAGGTCCAGCAGCCAATACACCTCTCTACATCAACAGTAACTATGCCGTTTATAGGATCTTTGTGCATCGCGCCGGTAAGGCAGGAATAAACACACCAGGGCTCATCACAATTACGACATTGGATAACAAAAGAAATATCTTCTCTTGCCTCCACCCGAATACGTGGCAAGGGGCGAGGAGATTCCTTTTTAAATGCCTTAATTATATCCTTGGACTGAGAATGTTCCGCTTGACAGTAAACTCGACACAAGCCACAGCCGATGCAGGCTTCTTCTTTGACATATATCCTTTTCATTCCTAGTCATCCCTTGGATTGTAAAAGCTATCGGTAACCGTTTACCTACACTTTAGCACTGTGAAAATTCCTTGTCAAATAAAAATGGACTTTTTAGCCAACTTGTTATATACTTCTGGCAGTGCTGTTTAAGAGGTAAAGGGGGTAAGATGAGATCTAGTCTTATCGGGAAGATTGAAAAAGCCAAACGCTATGCTCAAGAACCAGACCGTGTCACCTTTTCGGGTTTTACAACTGTTTTCCGTGGAGAGAACGATACCCACAAACTAAGTTACGCCAATGGAAATTGGCATTGCTCTTGCCATTTCTTCTCTCAATGGGGAACATGTAGCCACATTATGGCACTGCAGCAACTGCTGGGCAAAATGTTACCCTCGGAAGCCCTCTCCTCTCCTGCAGCGACTCAATCTTTAGAAAAATAATCTAAGGCTTCTGCCACCACAAACAGGGAACCAGTAACACAAATAAGGTCTTGCATGCCAGCCACAGCTAAGGTTTGGGAGAGAGCCTCGAAAACATCACAGGTAACTTTGGGCCCAATGCCGCGCTTGTTAAACTCAGCCGCTATAGTTAAAGAGGAGGCCGCACGAGGATGCGAGGAGCGCGTAACCGTAACTTGAGGGGAGAGAGGAACCAACTCTTCCACCATCCCCAGTATGTCTTTATCACAAGACGCCCCAAAGATAAGGAAAATTCGGTTGTAGTCGAAATACCCCTGGATACCCTCCACTAACCTCTTCATTGATTGCCTATTATGAGCTCCATCAACCAACACCACAGGGCAGCGCTGTAGAACCTGGAACCGCCCAGGCCACTCAACCTCAGCAAGCCCTTGGGCAATATTCTCAGCAGAGATATCCCAACCTGAGTATGCCAAGATCTCCAAAGCCGCCACCGCAGCGGCAGCATTCTCAACCTGATAATCACCCAAAAGTGGAATAGTAAGCTTGTAATTAGACGTTTGCCCAGCAACTGTAAATAATTGATGGTTGAACCCAGCATCTATTTTGCGCCATGCAATCTCTTTGCCTACCTGAACCAACTTTGCCCCCTGTTTATGACAAACATCACTAATGACATTAGCGACCTCCTCCACCTGAGGTGAGGTTACCACGAAATTGCCAGGCTTAATAATGCCCGTTTTCTCATAAGTTATCTTTTCCAGACTGTCACCAAGAACCTCAGTGTGGTCTAAGCTAATAGGGGTGATAATACAGACCTCAGGTCTAATTACGTTGGTAGCGTCTAGTCTTCCACCTAGGCCTACTTCCAGCACCTGAAAATCCACCTGCTCCTTCTTGAAATAAGCAAAGGCGAGCACAGTTAATACTTCGAAGAAAGTCAGTTGCCTGTTAGCAGGATTATGACTCTCTGAGTCAATATAAAGCTTGAGTTTCATCATTAAAGCAGCAAATTCAGCCTGAGAAATCAACTTGCCATCTACCCTAATGCGCTCCCTTAAGTTATGGAGATGAGGGGAGGTATATAATCCTGTCCTGTAACCTGAAGCCTTCAAAACCTGGGCAATCATAGCAGCTACACTTCCTTTGCCTTTAGTGCCTGTAATATGAATTGCCCTGGCAGCTAAATGAGGGTCACCCGCTTGGTGTAACAAATCTTCCACGTGCCTTAAACTATAATCAGGTGAAGCATAGGCTATGGAAGGAAGCTTTTCATAATCAATAAAACTACGTAGGTATTTCTCAGCCTGACTATAATTCACTCTATTACCCTCAAAGTTTACCAGTCATACCGCTTGCCAATAATCCTTTACGCGCCTGAGGAATTGTGCAGCTATAATGGGCTAACAGCCCATTACAATCTCCAATAGCCGATCAGTGTTTATAGTATCCAAAATAACTCGTAGAAACAAGGCAAACTTTTCACTTCGTAGCTTATGGCACTATCAGTGCCCCCCTGGATATTTAAATTTGAAATAGCTTTCGGGGAGTTTCAAATAACTTCTCAATATCCCTCGGTTAAGGATTACCCACAGGCATGAGACTAGAGTTCAAGTTGCT
>CAZEQL010000037.1:0-11095 GCA_964514415.1 uncultured Dehalococcoidales bacterium | reverse complement strand
GGTCTTTACAGCGCATATTCATTACGGATATACTCTAAAGGAGATAGCAGAATACTTGGGCGTGCATTACGCTACGATAAGTAGAGTGATAAAGCGTGTAGAGAGGAAAGACAAAAAGTAGCATTACAAGACCTGACCCCAGTTCTTCAGTTCTTCTGAGAGGGTGGTAGATGAGAGGGAAAGGACAAACTAAAAAATGATGAGGTTTTAACAAGGGGTGTATAACATTAAATACTATAGCCAACTTTAAAAGGCTGGAAAAATATATTTACAAGGAGGGAAGGAAAAATGACAACAGGAAGGCAGGAGATAGCAATACCAACGCCGGTTGCCGTTCTCTGGGAGAATATCCTACTGCTGCCCATAATAGGCACCATAGACTCCAAGCGAGCCCAGGAAGTAATGGAAACAGTGCTGGCCAAGGTACTGGAGTCCGGGTCAAAGACTGTCATACTCGATATTCTGGGGATAGCAACTGTAGACAGCAAAGTGGCTGCTCATCTGGTAAAGATAACCCAGGCATGCAAGCTTATGGGCGCTAATTGCATCATCTCCAGTATATCCCCGGCGATAGCCCAGACCCTGGTGCAGTTGGGAGTTGAGTTAGGGGACATTTATACCACGGCAACCTTAAAGGATGCCGTTATGCTTGCCTTTGATATGCTCGGTTTTGAAATAGTAAAAAGGAAAGCAACCACGAAATAAACTCAAGATAACTTCTCCTTTACTGGTACAGTTACGCAAAGGGTAGGTGCTCATGGAAGAGGAAATAACCTTATGGCGGGCGGCAATGTACGTTACCCGGAGCTGTCTTGTCGTGCCCATCCAGGTTGAACTCCACGACGAGTTGGCGCTCCAGATTCAAGAGGACATTCTGGGAAGGGTCAACAAGACGGGGATAAAGGGAGTAATCATTGATGTCTCCGGCGTGGCCATAATAGACTCCCCCCTGGGTCGGGCAATCTCTGATACAGCCAGAATGGCATCCCTGCTGGGAGCTAAAACGGTTATTACCGGCCTCAGACCGGGGGTGGTGGCGTCGCTAATTGACCTGGACTTTGATATTAGGGGTGTCGCGACCGCCATAAGCCTTGAAGAAGGGTTTCGGATGTTGGCTCCGGTGGTAGCACCCAAAGAGGAGCCTGAGGAAGCTGAGGAGGAAATTGAAGCCCCTGAGGAGGGAGAAGAAGAGGGGGAGCAGGAGGAAACTGATGAGGACCAAGAGGTAGAGGCGGGCAAAGAGGAAAATGACGACAATGACGAATAGTGAAGAACGAGTTGAAATCTCCGAGGAGATTGATATTGCCCAGGCAACCTCTGAGGCAATGAGATTAGCTGAGGTAGCCGGTTTTAACCGAACCGGACAGTATATGGTGGCAACAGCAACCTCTGAGCTGGCCAGAAACATACTGACCTACGCCAACAGGGGAGAGATTACCATAAGAATACTTAACAGAAAGATTAAAAGGGGCATTGAGGTTGTTGCCGAAGATAACGGACCTGGAATAGCTGATATAGGGGCTGCCATGAAAGACCATTCTAGCACCTCGGGGAGTTTAGGCCTGGGGCTTCCCGGTGCGAAACGGCTGATGGACGAGTTTCATATAGATACTGAGCGCAGGGTAGGAACCAAGATTACGCTGAGGAAATGGGTGTAGAAGAAAATGCCTGAAGAGGATTACTTTCTGGCGATAAGACCGATGGCTAATGACATTGCCTGCGGTGATACCGGGATAATCAAGGAATTTGATAACAAGGTATTTATCGGGCTAGTAGATGTAGCCGGACATGACGAGGGTGCCGGTAAGGCGGTACTGCTCTGTAATGACTTTCTGGAGAAGAATTATCGCCAGGATTTAGCCAGCATTATGGATAGTCTGCATCAGAAGATGAAGGACTTGAATGAGAATGCCGTAGTTGGTTTGTGCCTTTTGGATTTAAAAACAGGTGAGCTAACCTATCTCGGGGTGGGTAACATAAACACCAGAAAGTTTGGCTCAAGCAATATCAGGGTTATTCCCAGGTCTGGCATAATCGGCTATGTAATGCCGTCCCTGAGAGAAGAGAAAATGATACTACACGATGGCGATGTTCTGGTCCTATACACCGACGGGGTGAAAGACCACTTTGATTTAGAAGACTACCCGGAACTGCTGGTGGATAGTGCCGAAACAATAGCCACTTACATCGTTAGTCAATTTGGCAGAGTGGAAGATGATGCCGCCTGTATAGCATTGAGGTATCAGAGATGATTGAACTGGGCACGGTTCCCATCATGAACGAAACATCTATCGTTGAGGCGAGGAACAAGATACGCCTCCTGGCCGAAGACCTGAAACTCGGTCCCATTATTGCCACCAGACTGGCTACTGTGACCTCAGAACTCAGCCGCCGAATGGTAGCAGTGAGCCATATGTCTGATATCAAGGTGGCACTGGACAAGCGAGACGGCATCTTTAGACTTGTTCTCCTATTTATATCAGGACAACCCGTGAAGACACTTGATGTTGATATACTGAAAACAGTTTTTGATGATGTTGCGGTAACTCAGACCACAGGTGGTCTTGAATTAATCACGGCATTCAAATCCCTGCCAGACCCTGAATTTGAGCCCACCAAAGCGTTCATTGATGCGGAAAGGGGTCTGGTTCAGCCTCTCACCACGGAGGAGCTTCACCTTAAGCTAAAGGAGTACTCAGAGAATCTGGAAGAGATGGTAGAGGAGCGGACAAGTGAACTGAAGAAAATGACCGTAGAGCTTGAACAGTCGAACATCCACTTAGAAGAAGCGAGCCGTCACAAGTCTCAATTCCTGGCGAATATGAGCCACGAGCTGAGGACTCCGCTAAACTCTATTATCGGTTACACCAAGTTGATGCTGGATGGGCTGGAAGGCGACATTAACGAAGAACAGCAGGGGGACCTCCACACTGTCTACACCAATAGCAAGCACCTGCTAGGGCTAATAAACGGCCTTCTAGACCTGTCCAAGATAGAGGCCGGCAAGATAGTGCTCAGCTACGGAACGTTCACCATCTCCGACCTCCTCGCTGAAGTGATTCCTGGCGTGGAGCAACTAGCCAGGGAGAAGGGGTTAGCTTTGACCTACTCTGTCGCCCCTAACATTGACTACCTGTATGCTGACAAGGCTAAGACCAAGCAGGTATTGATAAACATCTTAGGCAATGCCGTCAAATTTACCAATGAGGGTAGTGTCAAGCTGGATGTAGCTGAGGCCGACAGCGATTTTATTTTCTCGGTCACTGACACCGGCATCGGAATGAAAGAGGAGGATTTGGAGGCAATCTTTGAAAGTTTCAAGCAGGTTGGGCCGGCTCAAATAGCTGGCTATGAGGGCACTGGCTTGGGACTTGCCATTAGCAAGCACTTTGTAGAGATGCAGGGTGGCAAAATATGGACTGAGAGTGAGATTGGTAAGGGCAGCACATTTACCTTTACCCTGCCCAAGAAGAGGGTGGCTAGCCCTTAGGGTTACTCTGAATGTTTGGAGGTAAGATAAATGGGAAAAGAAGGCGCTGATAAGAAGATTCTGGTGGTTGATGACAAGGAAGACAGCAGACGCCTGGTAGGAAAGGTATTAGGGCTTCGTGGCTATAAGGTTATCGGAGCAGGAACCGGTGAGGAAGCTATTAAGGTAGCACAAACGGAGCTTCCTGACTTGATTCTGATGGATGTTCGGCTCCCTGGCGGGATTGACGGGCTGGAGGCTACCCGACGCATCAAAGCCCTGCCCCAACTAGCTCACATCCCTATTCTAGCCATGACCGCCAGTGTGAGACCAGAGGATGTCCAACAGACTCTGGATGCCGGCTGTGATGGCTTTGTTCGCAAACCAATAGACATAGACGAGTTACCCAAGCAGGTAGCCGAGCATATTGCCCGTGCTTCTTCTACGAATTGATTTATTACCCGGCTTGGAATATTATCTGAATTGGGGTAGTAGATATGAAGGTATTAGTAGCTGAAGATAACGAAGACAGTCGCAATTTATTGGTAAAAGTAATTCGGGCTTATGGTCATGAGGCAGCGGCTGCAGCTAACGGGGTTGAAGCCTTAGAGCAAGCTCTTAAGGAACCGCCTGATATTCTGGTTAGCGATATCCTGATGCCCAAAATGGATGGCTTCCAGCTATGCCACGCATGTAAGCAAAATGAACGGCTTAAGAATATCCCTTTCGTTTTTTACACGGCAACCTATACTACAGAAGAGGATGAGAAGTTTGCCCTGAGCCTGGGGGCTAACACCTTCATACGCAAGCCTACCGAGCCTGATATATTCATCCAGAAACTGAACGAGGTATTTGAAAAGGCTAAGTCCGGTCTTTTAGCTCCCCCAGAAGTTACCCCTCTTGAGCCATCCCTGTACCTCACGGAATACAACAAGCGCATCGTCGCCAAGCTGGAGGAAAAGGTGTCCCAATTGGAGGAGGCTGAGGAGAAGCTGAGGCATACAGATTCTGTTCTCAGAGCTGTGAGAAGCATCAATCAATTGATAGTGCGAGAAAAGGATAGAGCTAAAATTCTACAAAGTGCCTGTGAAATGCTCATCGAGGTTGGAGAGTATAAGTTTGCCTGGATTGGCATTATTGAAGAAGGGCATAAAAGAGTTTTGTCAGCGGCAAGAGCGGGTGTTGAGGAGGATTACCTTAATTCGCTGAGAATCACCTGGGATGATAGCAAAACCGGGAAGGGTCCGACGGGGACGGCGATAAAAACACGGCAGCCATACATAGTGAACAATATCCCTGAGGAATCGAGATACGAACCGTGGCGCGGAAAGGCACTAGAACAGGGATATGTCTCCCTGGCAGCGATTCCCATGGTTCATGACGAGAAGGTTTACGGAGCGCTCAATGTTTACAGCAGTCAGAGGGATGGCTTTGATGATGAAGAGGTTCAATTACTCGTTGCGCTAAGCGATGACATCGCTTTTGCCCTAAGAGCCATTAACATTGAGGAAGAGTGCAAGCAGGCGGAAGAGGCATTGCGGGAAACGTACCAAGAACTTGAGCAATCGGAGCAACAATATAGAGGTCTGGTGGAGAACATAAATGACGGTTATCTGGTGGTTCAAAATCAACGAGTAGTCTTTGCCAATCAGAGAGCGGCTGATATGGTTGGATATACCCTCGAAGAGGGAATTGGGGGGTCTATTCAGGAGTTCCTGGTGCCTGAGGTAGTTGATGAAGTAGTAGAAAGGTACGGAAGGAGGTTGCACGGCGAAACTGTACCACGGCAATATGAAACGACGGTGCTGAAAAGAGATGGAACTAAACTTCCGGTTGAGCTTGGCACCAAGCTCATGCTGTATAAGGACAGTCCAGCAATCTCCATTCTCGTAAGGGACATCACTGAGCGCAAGAAGGCAGAAGAAAAACTAGAAGAGTCTGAAGAGAGATACCGCCTGCTATTCCAAACCTCTCCAGATGCCATTACCCAGATGGATAGAGAGGGGAGATTTCTTGCTGCAAATCCTGTAATGTCGGATAGGCTTAGCATTTCCGTAGGCGAGATGATTGGCAGGAGGTTTTCTGAAGTGGTTCCTAAAGAGGTTGCACAGCGTCGATTGAAACTTATAAGAAAGGCTTTAGATAAGGGGAGAATCCAAATTTTCGAGGATGAGAGGGAAGGGAAATACTTCCACAACATAGTTGTCCCCATCAAAATTCCAGGGCAAGAAGGGACTGTCCAGGTAATCTCAAGGGACATCACCGAGCGTAAGAAGGCAAAGGAGGCACTTGAACATTCCTTTATTGATTTGGCGGAAACTGTTTCCCGGGCGACGGCTTCCCGAGACCCCTACACCGCAGGTCATGAGCGAAGGGTAGCTGAGCTAGCTAAGCTTGTAGGTGAAAAGATGGGAGTGGATGGGAATAGACTCATGGGGCTTTATATTGGTGGACTTCTTCATGACATCGGTAAAATTTCCACTCCAGAGACCATTCTTACTAAGCCTGGTAAGCTAACTAATGAAGAATGGAATCTCATCCGTGCGCATGCAAAGCAAGGCTACGAGATATTAAAGGACACCAACCTCCCCTGGCCGGTGGCTGATATGGCATTGCATCATCATGAACGGCTGGATGGCTCGGGCTATCCCGATGGCATCAGTGGTGCTAAATTGAGTCTGGAAGTTCGCATTCTGGGTGTTTGCGATGTGGTAGAGGCTATGAGTTCCCATCGTCCCTATCGGCCGGCAAGGAGCAAGGAAGAGGTTTTAGAAGAAATCAATAGCGGCAGGGGAATCAAGTATGATGCCGATGTAGTAGATATAATGTTGCAGATAATCGAAAGCGGAGAATTTAACTTGGCTGGAGAGGGGAAATTCGAATAGTATCCCGCACAAGTTCTTACAAAGCCTCTTATATTCTGGTCGGGGACAAGCCCCGACCCTACGAAACATAATTGTAGCATTATGGAATACAATTTCTGTAGTTGCCTGATTCATCAGGCTCTTATGGCCCAATAAATTGGGCAACTACAATTATAAGCACTAATATCTAAGCTCTAAATCCTAAACAAATTCGAATACCAAAACTCATTCTGTTTTCTCTGCTATTGAGCCGAACAACCTTTAAAGTCCGTTCTTCCAAATCATATTGTTTAGTATTTCGAATTTCGCGCTTGGAATTTACCCCCCCTGTAGTTGCCTGATTCATCAGTCTCTTGTGGCCCAATAAATTGGGCAACTACATTTTGTTATGGAGTATAATGACGGAGCTACAGAAATTCCAAAGCCCTGATGACATCGGTGAGGTCATCAAATGGCTTATAGGTGAGGTTACTCTCTCTGCAGGAGGCCAGCAGTTCACCTCTAGCGAAAACAAGATGAGCGTATTTTGCTGGAACAATATCGGAGTCACCATTCCCCACATATATCACCCTATAACCCTGGTTTAAAAACAATTTAATGTATGCCTCTTTCAGGCTGTCGTCTAACTGTTCATTGTCGGGCCCTATATATTGGACTTTCATTCCTTTGGGATGGAACCAGGCTTGAGCCGCATGTACCTCGAGGTTTTCTAAGCCGAGTTCCTTTAATATTGCCTCTATGTAGAAATTCAGTCCATTGCTCACGATAACCAATCTGAAGTCTCTTTTTGAGCAGCAAGCTACCAATTCTTGAAACCCGGCTCGTATTTTAACTTTGCCCTTTATAACCTCAAGCAATGCCGGTTTATCAGCTTTGACCATAGCGAAAGCCCTGGTATTGAATTGCCCCACAGGAATCTTGTGCTCCTTATACTCCTGCAGCAGTCGCCGCCAATCTCCTTGGGCAAAGGTATCCAGGAGGACGTAGCTGGCATCATCCTGGGTGATGGTGCCATCGAAATCGCACTGGATCAAGGTCTTCATTGATTGGGATAGAGAGTAACATGTTTTGCTAGCAAGATAAAGGCTGTGTGAATCTGACAACTTAAACGAGGTTGCAAATGTGGGTTGTCTTAAGGTAGGCTTATAACACTTCCTTTTAAGGAGGGTATGCTATGAGTGCTTTTTATGTAGTTGTGTTGCTCTGGGTAGCTCGAGTCATAATCTGGACGTTTATCTGTACCTTGCTGGCCTGGCTGGGAATCAGGGTTCTGGATGCGCTTACACCACACATTCATGAAAGGGAGAGGATAGGAGAAAATCCTGTTTCCGTGGGTTTGTTTATGGGCGGTTTCTTGATTTTGGTTGGCTTGGTTATTCACGGGGTGGTAACTGGCCCCGTCGTAGCTGGTGGCGGTCTATTGGCAAGTCTAATTGACCCCAGAAGACTGGGATTGGTAGCTATTAGCTTCCTGGTAAGTCTCCTTTTAGGAATAGCTTTACTGCACATTATGAACAAGTTAACGCCCAAAATTCCTTTTGTCAGTGTTGAGCAGAATCCCATAGCAGTTGGGATATATGTTTTTGGCTATTTAATTTTCTTTGGTTTAATAATGCATAGTGCCTTAACCATGTATTTGCTGTGAGTTGCTGTGCCCAAGCATGTAAAAATTATTTTATTCTTCATTGCCTTCTTGATGGTGGCAGTACCCGCCTCTGCTTTAGCTGTATCCTCTACGAACTTTTATAAGCAGGGTGGAGAGGTTTTCGATGACTGGGATATATGTCGTACCAGCGCTGTCGGTGATGATGGTTTTTTTCAAGTCTTTTCTGGAACGCAGTTTTGTCCCATTATTGTGGGAGAGAGCTTAGGGGAAAATGCTGACAGTGCTTACCAAATTGGCCACCAATTTGCTCAAGCTTATCCTGACATTCATCAGAGAGCGGAGAAGATTTTTACCTTTGCCCGGGATAAGGTTAAATATGTTCCCGATGCAGACCAGTTTGGTTTTCCAGAGTTTGCTCAGAATGCCGATGAATTGGCAATTACTATCAAGGACGAAGACGTTGCCTACGCTGATTGTGAGGACTACGCCATATTGCTTGCTGTTATGTATAAAGGAGCAGACCTTCGTTCTGCTATAGTGTTGACGCCTAATCACGCCGCGGCGCTGGTGTATCTACCGGAATATAGCAAGGCTAACCAAACTCTTTCCGTTGATGGCGAGCCCGGCTGGGTTTGGGCTGAGGCTACTGGTGGAAACAATCCTTTAGGTTGGATGCCAGAGAGATTTATAGGAGAAAAGCTAGGGGTCTACGAAGTTGAGGACAAAGCTATAGCAGCATTAGAACTGCCTGATAAACCTTCTACTGTTGTTACCAAAAGAAGTGGCAGTAGAGGAATTTATATATCCCCTTTCTTTGGCGTGATTGCATTTATGTGGCTACTTCCCCTATTTCGGAGGAGGCGGCGGTGAGGTATCAATATGCAAGATAAGCTGAATCAGCCTTGAGTTATTCTCGGGACAAAGCAAAGGCTGAAGTATTTCGAAGATATTGGATGCGACCCCGAGGGGATTCGAACCCCTGATCTCCACCGTGACAGGGTGGCATGTTAAACCGCTACACCACGGGGCCTCACTCCCGATGGGAATGTCCTGTGAAGTCTACCCAATGGAAAATATAATGTCAAACTTCACTTTGCCCCTAATACCTGGCGGGCGATTGCCAGTCTCTGCATTTCTGAAGTGCCTTCATAGAGCTCGGTTATTCTCTGGTCACGGTAATACCGCTCCACGACAAAATCTTTAGTATAGCCATAGCCGCCAAAAATCTGAACAGCCTTATGACAAACTCTATGGGACGCCTCAGTAGCAAAAAGCTTCGCCATGGCAGATTCCTTAATAGGGGCATGCCCTTTTTGTTGTGTTAGCCAGGCAGCCCTGTAGGTCAGTAATCGGGCGGCGTCGATATCCAGGGTCATATCAGCAATCATCCATTGGATTGCCTGCATTTGAGCGAGTTCCATGCCAAATTGCTTTCTCTCTTTGGCATAGGCAACGGCAGCATCAAAAGCCGCTTGGGCTATACCTACTGCCTGAGCAGCTATGGAAACTCGGCTGGCGTCTATAGCCTCCAATGCTATTCTAAATCCCTTTCCTTCTTCGCCTACCATATTAGCGAGGGGTATTTTACAATTGTCGAAAATCAGCTCTGTTGCTGAAGCAGGATGCAGTCCCATCTTTTTTTCTATCTTCCCTACAGAAAAGCCAGAAATATCCTTGTCCACAACAAAGGCGCTAATGCCTCGGTATCCTAGCGATTTATCGCTGGTAGCAAAAGTAGTAACAAAATCAGCTTCAGCCCCATTAGTTATAAAGAGCTTATTACCATTGAGAACATAGTGGTCGCCTTCTTGGATGTATTTTGTTTCTAGAGCGGCAACATCACTGCCAGCCATCGCTTCAGTTAAACTGAAAGCGACTGTGGCTCCCTTAATTACGCGGGGAATATAGTGAGTTTTTTGTTGCTCATTACCGTGCATAACAATAGGGTACATACCCAAGCCAAGGCTTACAAGATATGAAGCACCCAGACCAGCAGAAGCACGAGAAATTTCCTCACAGGCTATGGCAAAGGTTATCTCGTCCCCATTTCCTCCATATTCTTCAGGAAATCCAACGCTATATAGTCCGACATCAGCCATTTTTTTAACAGTTTCATGTGGGAAATCCGCCATCTCATCCCATTCAGCAGCGTAAGGTTTGATTTCTTTAGTACAAAAATCGCACACCATTGATTGGAATATTTTTTGTTCTTCAGTTAATTCAAAATTCATTCCTACCCTTTCTCGCTCTGTAAATTTTGAATTGCTTCTTAAAGGAGGTTATTTTAGCCTGAATGCTGGGAAAAGCAAAGTAGGTATATTCTTGACACAGGTGGGAAATAAAAGCACAATATGGACAAGAGCAATTCAGATGAAAATATTGGTTACCAACGATGATGGCATTGATGCTCCTGGCCTTTGGGCAGTGGTCGGGGAGCTTAGCAAAGTGGGAGAAGTGAGCGTAATAGCTCCTCAACGAGAACAAAGTGGGGTGGGGGCTTCTATCACTTTGCGTCAGCCCATCAGGGCAAACAAGGTAGAGCCAAGGCTAGGGGGAATAGAAGCTTATTCAGCGGAGGGTACTCCGGCTGACTGCGTTATTGTGGGTATCAGGTCTTTACTCTTAGGTAAGATAGACTTACTTGTCTCTGGCATTAATAGAGGACCGAATATAGGTCATGATGTCTTTGTCTCAGGCACTGTGGGTGCTGCTCTCCAAGGTTACTTGCGTGGCATTCCATCTTTGGCTATCTCGGTTAATGGTTACGAAGACTTGGATTTTGAAGCTGCTGCTAAGGTGACAGCCTTGCTAGCAACTAAGGTTAAAAATGGGTTTTTGCCAAAAGAGATTCTGCTAAATATCAATTTGCCCAATTTGCCTCCAGAGAAGATTTTGGGGATAGAAATTACCAAACTAAGCGAGCAAAGTTATTGCGACCTAGTGGAGGAGGACCAGGATTGTGGAGAAGTATGTTACCGAATTAAACGGAATAATAAAGATAAAGAGGCGCATTATGCTAATCCGGGAACAGATGTATGGGCTCTGCAGCTAGGGAGAGGCTCTATCACGCCCTTGCTGAATAGTTCTGGTGTTAACTCCCTCAAGGCTTGTCTTCAAGATCTGGCACCCGCAATTTATGATGGATTGTATAGCTAT
>CAZEQL010000036.1:1265-11431 GCA_964514415.1 uncultured Dehalococcoidales bacterium | reverse complement strand
AATCCATATTCTCCTAGACTTCAATCTCCATCCCCTCATAGCCAAGTTCAATTTTGACATCTAGCTCCCTGGCTACCTCAGCAGCCTCTTCTCTGATTTCCCTCTCGAGAGGCGGGGCCATGTGAATCAGGACAACAGGAGGAAGGCACCCCCTCTGCTGACGAAAATCCACCAGTTCTGGTTTTAGCAAGGCAGGGGTCATGTGACCTAGCCCAGGGGCCTGAGCACTCCATCTATTTGATGCTCCACAGTCAAGGATGCGGGATGAGCAAGTCTGGATGGATATATTCCCAATGTGAAGGTAATCCTGGCCCTGTGTCTCCACTGTATAATACGCTCTTACCATCCCCGGAACTAACTTGATAACCCACAGCGGGAACGCTATGATAAACAGGAAAGGCAAGAACAGTGTAGTCCTCAATAACTTGTGGTTTATATGTCTCCAGGGGGTGAAATCGGAGTGCTGGTTTCTCAATTGAGGGCATTCTGGTGAAATCGGGATGAACCGTGCCATTAAAGACATGGGTGGTGAGAGCATCGATGGTATCCTTGATAGCGTAGACCTCCACAGCAGTGCCAATAAGAAAGGCATGCATGGAAAGGCCGACCAATCCCATAGTATGGTCCGCATGTGAATGAGTCAAAAGAACAGCCTTTATCTCCTCCTGCGCTGGCAAAGACAAACTGGATGTAAGACCACCGGCATCCAGAGCCAACACTCCATCAACCAGTATTGACATAAACTTTGTCTCAGTCGACTCGAGTGCGTGTGCCCCCAAAATTTTAACCTTCATTTTTTAAACTCTCGCTCTAGTTCTGTCTTTATCTCTTCCACCAGATTTGATTCAACCGCTGTCTTTGCCATGTTTATGGCGTTAGTCACCTGTGGAGCTTTGGAACAACCATGCCCGATTATCACAACGCCATCCACCCCAAAAATTGGACCACCCCCTTCAGCAATATGAGTTAGAGCAAATAAATCATTAGCGATAGCTTCTATTTGCTCCTCGGGAAGTTGCTTATTTAGAGTGGTCCTCAATCGTTCAACTACAACTTCACCTAAACCTTCGCAGAATTTTATCAGAACATTCCCGGTAAATCCATCGCAAACGATGACATTCGCCTTGCCAAAAGGAATATCATGCCCCTCTATGTTGCCAATAAAGTTGAGGTGGCTTTGCTTAAATAATTGGTAAGCCTTCTTTACTAAGATGTTTCCTTTCCCTTCCTCGGCACCATTGCTTAGCAGGGCTACTGTAGGACTGGTGATATACAGCATCTTCTGGGCAACGACAGAGCCTATGATGGCAAAGCTCAACAAATCTCGCGGCTTACAATCAGCGTTCGACCCCATATCAAACACCACAGTATTGGGAGCAAACCCGCAGAGAAAACCACCAACAGTGGGACGTTTGATGCCTTCCAACTTTCCCAGGATTTCAATCGCACTCACCATAACTGCGCCGGTGTAACCCATACTTACTACAGCGTCAGCTTTCCCTTCCTTTATCATCCTGGTAGCAACTAGAATGGAAGCATCGGGTTTGAGACGCAAAGCTGCCACAGGGGATTCGTCCTCTCGTATAACTTCTCCAGCATTCACCACAGAAATGGGAAGTTCAGAAACATCATATTTCTCTAGCTCCCTGTGGATAGCATCCTTAAAGCCCACCAATATGAGCTCGATTCCATCCTCTCTGGCTGCCTGAACTGCCCCTTTAACTATTTCTTGGGGGGCATAATCGCCCCCCAAGACATCTACCGCTACCCTTACCGCCTGGCTATGCATACCAGACACCAACTTTCAGTTTCCCTGCTTTCATATCTAATGACCTCCATCCACCACAGAGGGGAATGTTACGCAATTTAATTGCCCTTAAAGTTAACCTACCAAGAGCAAAGTGCTACCACAACCAAACTATGATAGCACTTCACTCCACGAGTAGTAATCTGAAATAATCGCTACTATCGCTTACATACTCCAGGTAATTACCTTTACTGGAGCATCCTTATAGCCAGTTTCAGTTGCCGAATCTTTCACTACTTCCCAAATTTCAAAAGCACCAGCGGCACGATCACCTAATTCGTTAAAGGCAATCGGTCCTGTAGCACCATCAAACTCCAGCTTGGTCAAGGCAACTCTTATAGCTTCACCATCATATACACCTGCTGCCTCTATTGCCTTAGCAGCCGCCCATACTGCGTCATACATAGTATCGCAGTAAACCTCAGGGGCTTCTCCATATTTCTCCTGATACGCTGCGTTGAAATGCTCATTAACTTTACCCATGCCTACAGTTCTGGTGCCGGTAATCGTTTTTTCCATAAATTCCGCAGACTTCGGGTCTTTGAACAGCCCTGAACCGTAGTTACCATCACAGCCCAGCCAGGGAATCCCGTCCAAGCCTAGGTCCAAAGCTTGCTTGAAGACTATGATGCCATCATCGCAATAAGTGCAAGCAAAAACCACGTCAGGGTTGCCATCTTTGATCTGCTGCAACTCAGTGCGATAATCTTTTGTTCCCTCGGCATAATGTATTGATGCTACATGTTTTCCCTGCCATCCCACATCTTTAAGGCGGTCAACAATCGCCGTTTCTAAACCTTTGCCATAGGTATTGTCCAGAACTATGGTAGCCAGTTTGGTATAGCCTTTATCCATAATAAGGTCGGCTAGCACCATACCCTGGGCATCATCACGAAGGCACGTGCGGAAAAACCACTCTGTTCCATCCACCTCGGAAAGCGGGATTCCTGTAGCCGATGGTGATATTAGCGGGACCTTTTGCTCCTCCACGTAGGGAATTGCAAGCAACGACGCGCCGGTAATCATGGGACCGGCGATTACCTGCACCCCATCTATCCCCACCATCTTCTTAACCCTGTCAAAGCCTTTGGCAGGGTCTGTAGCGCCATCCTCTTCTACCAACTTCACCTGTTTTCCTAACACTCCACCAGCGGCATTGATCTCTTCGACCGCCAATCTGGCGCCATCCAATATCCTGCCACCCATGGAACCCAGATCGCCCGTGGTGTCCAGCAGACAACCTATCTTGATTGTCTCAGTTCCCCCTGGTCCCCCTGGTGCGCAAGCCACCGCTGGAATAAGCAGACACAGGGCAGCCACTACCAATAGCAATTTTCTAACCATATCTACCCCCTATTTAAGAATTTAGCGTTAATTATGACCAAAGGATACCTTTGTGTCAATACCTTTAGCTCCTAAGCCCAGATAACGCTGCTTGGAAGATTCTTCAGTAAGTAGAGAGGCAGCATCTCCCTCCATAATACAGGCACCCTCAACCAGAACATAGCCTCGGTTAGAGACACTTAAAACCTTTTTGACGTTTTGCTCCACTATCACTATAGCCACGCCACCTTCTTTTATTCTCTCCAATTTGGCTGAGATGGCGGAAACTGGTTTAGGAGACAAAGAAGCCAATGGCTCATCAAGCAGCAGAACTTTTGGTTCTGCCATCATTGCCCTGGCTATGGCTAACATTTGCCTTTCCCCACCACTGAGATTCCCCGCCAAAGCATTTTTCCTCACCCCAAGTTCAGGAAACATATCAAAAATCTCCCTCATCCCAGCTTTGACAGAAGTCTTGCCCTTTCTATGATAAGCCCCCATGTCTAAATTCTCGCTTATGGTAAGATTGGGGAAGACATTGTTTACTTGAGGAACGTAGCCTATGCCCGACTTCACTGCCTGGTCGGAAGCTATTCCGGTGATATCTTTGTCTTGAAAGAGGACTCTACCTTGGAATAGCTTGGCGAAACCGAGAAGGCTTTTGAGCAGGGTTGATTTGCCGCTGCCATTAGGTCCCACGATAGCCACAATCTCACCACTAGCAACCTTCACGGAAACATCGTGGACAATGATGACATCGCCATAACCGGCACTTATATTTTCAGCTACGAAAACAGGATTCACCTGGTCTATTCTTCGCCCAAATATGCTTCATAAAAAGTGGGATTATCAATTATATCTTGAGGCTCCCCTTCAGCTACCGTCCTGCCTTTATCCATAACATAAACCCAGGAGGCAAACTCAAATAGTATCTCCAACCTGTGCTCTACAATGAAAAAGGTTGTACCATTACGAGATAAATCCTTTAGCTTCTGAAATACGCTCTTCCCCAACACGGGATTTATCCCTGCTGCCGGTTCATCCAATAACAAAAGCCTTGGCTTAGCCATAAGCCCTCTGGCAACCTCCAGGAGCTTTCTCTGCCCGCCAGATAGCTCACCAGCAAATGAAAAAGCCCACTTATCCAACTCCACAAGCTCCAGAATCTTTAAAGCCTCTTCAATCAGCTCTTTTTCTTGTTCCTGCCAACCCTTTCTTAAGAAAAGGCTGTTTAATAATTTATCGCCTTTATGCCCTCGCGCTGCCACCAACATATTGTCCAATACGCTCAGGCTGGGAAAGAGCCGCGGGATTTGAAAGGCATTGACCAATCCCAGAGCATAAATCTGGTGAGGAGCCAGGTTGTTAATACACCTGTCATTAAGATAGATAGCTCCATGGTCAGGTCGGTAAAGGCCGAGGACAGTATTAAACAAGGTGGTCTTGCCACTGCCGTTGGGCCCTACCAGTCCATAAATGCCTCCTTGCTTGACATCCAGACTTACACCATCAACGGCATAAACGCCGCCAAAGTGCTTGCTAACGTCCTTTATTCTTAACAGCGTCTCTTCCATGTTTTATTGCTTCCAGTGCTTTCGTCTTGATTGGGCTTTCTCTCAACAAACCCTGTGGTCGGTAAAACAAAACAAGTATGATTAAAACACCAAATAGAATGTATTGCAAATTGCTGGGGTCAATGGGCAAAATCAAATAATCCTTGGCCATATTTGCTCCTCTATCGAAGATCTCCACCAACCCCGCACCCAGCAATACTCCCCAATTATTAGCTGGCCCTCCTAAAAGAACCATTATCCACACAGTAAAAGTAACTATGGGCAGGAACATACCGGGAAGAACGTAATGCAGATACTGAACGTAAAGTCCACCAGCCAACCCCGCCATAGCTGAACCCAGCATAAATATCTGGGCTTTGTATTTAGCTCTGTTCTTACCCAATGCCTCAGCAGCCACCTCATCCTCCCTTATGGCTCGCATCACTCTGCCATAAGGAGAGTTAGCTAATAATTGAGCTATGGTGAAGCAAATAAGCAAACAAAGATAAACCAGGCCTATGTTCACCCAGGCGTTAATCCGGGGAGAGGCACCTGCCAGGGAAATAGCCGGGGCGACACTTATCCCCCAATCACCGCCAGCAAGCCAACTCTCAGATTTAACAATCAACCTCAAGATTTCACCAAAGGTCAAAATAACTATAGCCAGGTAGTCTGCCCTCAGCCTCAGGGCAGGTAGAGAGACAAGGAAGCCAAAAATAGCCGCGATTGAGGCACCAGCAATAAGGCAAAGGTAGAAGGGGACACCGATTTGGGATAGGAGAGCATAGGTATAAGCACCAATGAGGAAGAAAGCTACTTTACCAAAATTGGCAAGCCCGGCAAAGCCAAACTCCAGGTTCAGGCTCAGAGCTATTATGCCAAAGATACCAATAAGAATAACAAGGTCAAGAACATAAAGTAACGGGTCCAAGTCAAGCCCTCCTAAATAGCATAGCTAACCCCTGTGGTTTCACAATCAAAGTTATTATCAGGATTAAGAAAGCTATGCCTATACGGTATGTCGTAGAAAGCCCCAGCGCTACCAAACCTACTACGCCGATATTTTCAGCCAAACCGACGATAAGAGCTGCAGCTATGGCACCGTAAAAATTGCCGATGCCACCAAGCATAACGACGGCAAACACAGGTAGTATGAACTCCCATCCTGTCATAGGCCATATCTGGGTATCTGCGCCACGAAGTATACCGGCAACAGCCGCTAGCCCAGCACCGATAAACCAGGTTACCCAAATCACCCTATCAGTATTAATTCCAGAAGCCAGGGCAAGTTCGGGATTGCTGGAAGTAGCCCTGATGGCCTTGCCTAGCTTGGTTTTTACCATAACAAGATGCATGACGACTGCCAGAACTATGGCGGCAAAGATAATCCACAACCATAATCCGGTAATTCTCAATGGTCCTACATCGAAAGCAGACCAGGTGGTAGTAAAATACAAAGGCTCCCAACTCCAGGCAGCACCAATAGAATACCTGAGGATAAAGCCCAAAGCAATGGAAGCTACCATAAGGTGAATAAGGGTGGCTCCTCTTCTGGCTAGTGGCTGAAAAACGCCACGATAACACAGAAAACCTACCACCCCTGTGGTTAAGAAGGCGACAACAAAGGCTAGTGGCAGGCCCAATCCTAGCTGCTCCGCCACAAAGTAGCCAATAAAAGCACCCAAAGTGATGAATTCAGCATGGGCGAAGTTGGGAAAGTTAGACAAGCCATAAGTTAAAGTAAGTCCTACAGCAGCAATGAGATACAGGCTCCCCGTTAGTACTGAATTGAAGAGTACCTGTGCCCAGTTGACCGCCATAGCTACGTTAATAAGTTAGGTTTAATTTGAGTTAAATCTGTGAGCGCGTCGTGGTTACTACCAGACCTATCAAGATGGAACGCATTTATGCCCACCTGCTTGGCGTTAAGAAAATCGTATTGCCAATTATCACCTACATGGACAACTTGATTTGGCGCGACGCTCATTTCTTGACATATGGCAAGAAAAAATTCGGGGCTTTTTGTTTGCTGGTAGTGTGAAATGGAAGAAAAAATACGAATGAAATAAGGCTGAATTTCCCTCAGCAAGTAATCAAGTAACTCAATGGGAGTGCCTGAAGCGACAACGAGCTGGTACTTGCCGTCTAGAGCCGAAAGCACTTCGATTACTTCGGGGTAATAACTCGCCCTGTTTAGACAGCTCTGTATCACTGGTTCGGGAGCACCTAAACCTAGCTGTCTAAACCAATATCTCAGGTCATACCATTCCAGCCTCTGGTCGCCTACCTCATCATACTTAGCAACGATAGATTCTTTGGCTTGGGCAAGGTCGAGGCCGTGCTTCTGGGCGTAAAGCGCAGGGATGGCTTCATGCCACATAGTCTGGCTGAAGTCAGACGTCACTAACGTCCCTTCAGCATCAAAGGAGATTACCTTGATTTGGCTCATTTAAGTTGCTAATACTACCATAGCGGGAAATCAGAAGTCTATTATTTGCTAACTCCTTCGTAATAAAGATAGAATATCTCAGAATGTCGTGGAGAATCTGATTGGTTATGATGTGATATGGCAACGTTAAACTATTTAGGCACCGAGAAGCTAGCTCACACCTTCGAGTTAGGTCCTATAAGGCCTCCCAGTGAGGCTTACTCTTTGCTGATAAGGGCTACCAGGAATTGTCCCTGGAACAAATGCCAATTCTGCCCTGCTTATAAAGGCGGCAAATTTCAACTGAGGCCGGTTGATGAAATTTTAAAAGATATAGAGGCAGCTAAAGATATCAGCGATGGCATAAAGGAGCTAGCCTGGAAAATGGGCTATGGCAATAGGGTAAGAGAAGTAGCGGCGATGCTGTGCAACCAACCTCAATATGGGCAATGTGTGCATAATGTTGCCTTGTGGCTCTGGGCAGGAGGTGAGTCAGCTTTCCTTCAAGATTCCAATACCCTTGTCATGAGGACTCCTGAGCTTATTCAAGTGATCACCTTTTTGAGACATACTTTTCCCACCCTAAACAGAGTAACTTCCTATGCTCGCTCTCACACCACAGCTAGGAAGTCACTGGAGGAGTTAAGAGAACTTAAAGATGCTGGATTAGATAGAATCCACACTGGGCTTGAGACTGGCTACGATGCTTTGCTGGCTTATATGCAAAAAGGAGCTACTGCTGAGCAGCATATTAACGGAGGCAGGAAAGTGAGGGAAGCTGGCATTTCTTTATGTGAATATGTCATGCCAGGCTTGGGGGGTAAGAAAATGTCTCAACAACATGTCAGGGAAACCACCAGGGTGCTGAATGAAATCAACCCGGATTATATCAGGCTGCGTAGTCTTCATGTTTCTCCAGATATGCTTTTGTGGTCCAAGCTGCAAGATGGAGACTTTGAACTGCAAACGGAGGATGAAGTAGTGGAGGAAGCAGGAGCTTTAATTGATAATTTACACGTTACCAGCTATGTTAAAAGCGACCATGTGCTTAACCTGTTGATGGAGGTTGAAGGCAAAATGCCTGAGGATAAACAGAAATGTCTCAACATCATAAATAAATATCTAAGCCTGCCGGATGAGGAAAGGCTCAATTTCAAGTTGGGCAGAAGGGTGGGATACTATGAGAAGCTGGCTGATCTTAATGATAGTTCTAAGCACTACAAAATCGATGAAGCTATAAAGCGCATCAGTTCAGAAAGTGAGACTGTGGATAAGGTAATACTTAAGTTGAAAGGTAGCTTTATTTAGGGTAATGGCAAAAGAGTTCTTGAATTTAAACCGCTCCAAGCATGGCAGGGCGATAAAGCGAGAGAGCAAGCAGAAAGTCACTTTGCAAGGCAAGAAAAAGACCGGAGGAAGCGTGCCTAATCTGTCACCCTGAGCCCTTCGTTTTCTGTCATTCTGAGGGAGCAAAGCGACCGAAGAATCTCACTCAGGGTAAACTCCGCGAGGGGTCCAGATTCCTCGGTCACGAAGCCTGTCCTGAGCGATATGAGATTCTTCGCTACGCTCAGAATGACAAGGCCGCAAGCGGAATTAAAGAGCCGCTCAGAGGGAAGGGGGGTGTTAGATTTTATGGCCAAGATAGATAAACTCAGCTTTGGCTCTATAGTCATCGATGGCAAGAAACATCGTAAAGATGTTCTTATTTTTGCCGATGGCACGGTAAAGCAAAGAAGGGGTGGCTTCTTAATGTTTGGCAGCCACAATATCGAAAGGGAAGAGATTGAAGAGCTAGCGCGGGGCGAGCCAGAGATAATAATCGTTGGCACCGGCACTAATGGCAAAGCTAACTTAGCCCCTATGGTAGAGAGCTGGACTCAGGAAAAGAATTTGAACCTGATGGTCCAGCCTTCCTATGAGGCTGTAGTTAAGCTAAATGAGCTTACGGAATGAGGGAAGAAGGTCGCTGCCCTGATTCACATAACTTGTTAGGATTTTTGGGTAGCTTTATTCAAACTCGCTCTTCCCCATGGCAACAAATATAATTGCCGGTATCCCAAGAATCCAGGGACCGATGAGCGCACAAATAGATCCAGCAAGTGCCAGCCCCCAAACTCTCCTTTTCAAGGCATAAATGCCGCCTACTATGGCCACTATCCCTAGTATAATCATGGGGATAGCCATGGTAGCAAGAAGGTGGCCTACTCCAGGGACTTGTGCCAACCCGCCGATTTTTCCTCCAATCACCCCGACTACTATACCACCGATTAGTTGTCCCGCTCCCGCAACAATGCTCAGGATACCCCCAGTTGTCGGCTTCCATGTCTTCTCCATTTACTTACTCCTCCTTCATCCTATTTTTTAAAATGGCACTTATCTATCCGAAGGAATTACCTACACCACTTGCCTCACCCCCCACCAAGACCTGGTAATAAGGAAGGTAGAAAGGCCGCCCCCGTTATCAGTACGATTAAGAAAACGATTAATCCAATCACAGCATATACACCCAAACTGATGAGGAAAAATCTCCAGAACAATCCCCAAGCTAGTCTCCATGTAGGTTTAAGCTCATCCATTTCTTCCTCCTTGTTTTATTTGCTATATAATAAACATACATTTGTAACCTCTTGTTGTCAATGCCCCTGGAAAGAAAATCCTTTTGTTATTGCAAGCTCTGTGTCTTTAGACCCAGAGGGCGATGCTTCAGCATCGCCCCTACAAATGTTACAGAGGCTAGTACTCAATGCCATAAATATGCTCATCTATCTAAACCGACTCATTACCTCAGATAATCTCACACCAACGGCACTACAGCAGCTCCTTGACCATATAAGAACCCTTTGATTCGTAGCCAAACAAGCGGTAATATTCCCTGGCACCAACTCCACTAAGTACCGATAATTTGGCAACCCCAAATTCCTCTCGAGTAATTCTCTCTGCTTCTCGCAGTAATCTCATCCCTAAACCATGATGTTGGGCAGCTTGGTCTTGCTTTTTACCTAAAGGAAGTTCAGGACCAAAAACGTGCAGTTCCCTGATGAGAGCCGAGTCA
>CAZEQL010000036.1:0-1165 GCA_964514415.1 uncultured Dehalococcoidales bacterium | reverse complement strand
ATTTATCCTTAGCCTCAGTAAGCCAAACAAAGTTTCATTCTCATCTTCGTAGGAAAGGAAGATCTCCCTCCCTCCATAAGTTTCATAATCCAGTCTGGTTAAGCGAGGCTCGCCAATCCCCCAGCCATCCCTCAAGCGGTGGCCATATTCCCGGCAGCGAATACATTTGCATTGAATGCCTAACTCCTTCATCCGCTTCCTAATAGTCCCTCTGAGCGCCAGGTCCTTACAGCCGGCAATAATAAACTTGCTGGGGATATCACGCATCAGCCTGGGAATCCTGACATATTTGGGTATCAAGGTTTTGACGTTCACCAACAAATCTATCATTTCCTCATCGCTATAAGGCTGGTAGCGACCATCTCTATACCAGCCTTCTAGCTCGCTTCCCATCACCACCAGCGTGGGGTAAAGCTTGATCCCGTCAGGGCGGAAATGGTCGTCATCAAATAATTTCCGCGATAAATTCAGGTCATGTTCAGGGGTTGACCCTGGTAAGCCAGGCATCCAGTGATAATAAACTTTAAAGCCGTAGTCCCTTAATAGCCTGGTGGCGGAGATAACTTCGGCTACTCCATGTCCTCTCTTTGTCCCGCGATGAATGTCATCATCCAGGGTCTGCACTCCTAGCTCCACCCTGGTAGTGCCAAAATCGAGCATACGCTTTATCTCCTCTTCCCCACAAAAGTCGGGCCTGGTCTCAATGCACAGCCCTACACAGCGATGCTCAGCAGTTTCATTCAATTTCTTGGCTTTTTCTAAGCTGACAGAAGAAATGCCATTTAAGGCATCATAGCATTCCTTGATAAATTGATACTGATATTCCTGGGGATAAGCCAGAAAGGTGCCTCCCATAATGATGAGTTCGACCTTATCCAGAGCGTGGCCCATATTGGCAAGGGTGTTAAGCCTGAGTTCCACTTGCTTTCCAGGCTCGAAGTTACATTTTCGGGCACGAAGAACTGCCGGGGATTCAATGGTATAACTCTTCGGTGCCTCAGGAGAAGTGGGGCAATAAACGCATTTGCCAGGGCAAGGGAATGGCTTGGCCATAACCGCCACTGGTGTTACTCCAGAAATAGTTCGAGATACCTTTTTCATGCTACTCCGTGTCATTCTGAGCATTTAGCCCCAAAGCCGTTCTCCTTGTCACTCTAGACCCTTC
>CAZEQL010000035.1:8569-11443 GCA_964514415.1 uncultured Dehalococcoidales bacterium | reverse complement strand
GCCACAAATAGAGTAGCCGTTCTGGGTGGTAGAAATAATCCTTGTGGTAATGTCGTTATTGGCATAATTCACCTCACCATGGAAACGCTCCATATTTTGGCACGGGATTGCTTATCTCGATGTGCCGAGATAGCACCACACTCACCCCACAATGGTTATAATGTTCAATAGCTGCCACATCATTAAATAGCTTTCTGGGGTTATCAAATATGCTAGTAATAATTCACCCTCCTTGCTCATACACCTTCAAAGAATACTCATATGGTATAGCTGCTCCGTTATCTCCAATATTATCACTCATAATCTCTATTCTTACTTGCCCTCTTTCCACCCAAGCAAAGATTGCCATAATATCAGAATCAACTCCTACGACATAAGCATCATCGTCTGCAAGCCTCATAACTCCAAAGATTGTCGCATATGCACGATAAGTTATCGTAGCACCAGGAGTTAAATCCCCTATATATGCGTACACTATGGGTAAGCCAAAAAAGCCCGCACTGGAATAAATTGTTTCTGCTGTGCCAATTGTTAAGAAATCGGCACCAGCTAAAAGGCTTGTTGCCACCCCTGACTGCCAGTTGGCTGTTATTTCTCCTGAATAGAATGTTGGCGGATTGGCTAAAAAATGTATCTCTTGTGGTAATCCCATTCATATATCTCCTAGCTACAACTTGCTGGAATCTCATCGCAACGTAAAACGAGGATATTTGCTCCTGTCGCTGAAAAACGGAGGTTAATTCCATCTCCAGTCCTCCATTCGGTATCAAACATATAGGCGCTATCCGCTACTAGATTGACATTGTGGTTTAGATACTCAATAATTGTCACACCTCCGGCTTCTCTAGCTATGCTCAATACCCCTGCTACTGCTACAGCAATATAAATACGTAGGAAGCTAGGGGTATTAGTTGGGGTAATATCAGCAACGAGGAAATCATTACCAATGGCAGGCAAAGCTGTATTAAATATTGCAGCCTTGGCTAGTGGGTTTAATCCACTTGTTATATTTCTGATTTCATACTCATCATCAGCGGCTACTGTAACTCCACCGGGTAGAGTATTGAAGGTCAAAGTATCGGCGGTATTGGAGACTATAGTCCTATGATATTCGACGCCACCAATTGTAACCTCAATGATGGCATCCTCCCACATGTTGACTTCCCAATTCTTTGTTGTATCAGCACAGGTAGTATTTGTACCGCCAGTTGCTACCCCTGAATCCATTGCTACTTCCGCAGAGGTAACAGGCATGGGGTTAGTGGCGCTTATATCAGCGGCACCACCCAAAACTGCTCTTAAAGCTTTTCTAAGAGTTTCTTCTAACACACTTTTTCTCCTTGGAGGCTATATCGCTTCTTTAATATTTGGCTTGAAAATATCTATCCCTGTTGATTTTAACCTTAGATACCTGCTAATGCTTGTAATTGGCCCATGCCTACCACATCCAACATCAAGAATGTCCCCTCCTGTTCTTAGCTTAAGTAATTTCCAAAATTCAGCATTCCTCCAGATAGTATTCATACATACTAAAGCTAGCCTGCTTATAAGTCCACGCAATTGAATATCTTTCATCTACCTATTGTGGAAAAATCATAAACACCATATTCTCTCCCACATCCTTTACATATGATTTTAACCGCATGGATGGATTCCGTTTGTATATGACCACAATATGGACAATGACAATCCTTAGTGGTTGGCAATGGAGGAGTTCCTACTGCTTTAAGAACACAAACTACCATTACGCCTCCATATAAATCACTCGTACCAACATTATATATCTTAATATCAAATGTGTGAGCTGCTGCTGCTGTTGGGTCAATCCATAACGTATTTAATCCTATTAGCTTATTTTCGTATACAGTTTGTCCTCCTGATATTGTACTTACACAAGTAACAGACCAATTATCCATATAGCCATACATTTGCATATCTTGTGATACAACATGACCTATATCTACTACTTCAATAGCATAACCAGCAGGAATTGTTACTGGCATTAGTGCTAGTGTCTCAAAATCTGTGAGATGCATATTAGCACCAGCAGCAAGAGGAGACGGAAGGACAAACGGGTATTCTGCGTCTGCCCCTAGATTAAGACTACGCCCATATATACGTAAAGTCTCATTTATTTTTATTTTGATACCAGCACGTTCAATGGACGATGATACAGTACCAGAATAATCAGGCGCACCGACGCCCTTTTGTAAAACTGCCCACGTGTCTTTTATAGTTGCCATTACTGAACTACCTCCCCTGATATTGTGATTATAACCGAAACATCATGTGCAAACATATCGGTATTTTGCATCACAGCCCATACAATTTTATTTCTTTCAACAACTTCATCAGCAGGAAATACAGGCGTAGCATCATCAAGGGCTAAAAATCCTGAGTATGGCATCATTTGGCGTGCTTCATAACCAAATGCTATATCCACTAGGCTCGCACATCCCAGGGGGAAATGAAAGGCAATAGATGTTATCTTGCCATCTATAGGTACAAAATCTTGCAATCGAATACCCTGTAGTGGTGCTAAGTTTTGGCGTAATATTACCTGTGTAGTTATCTTTGGCATAGTTAAATACTCCTTCAGCATATTAACGAATACCCCAAGGTTTTCAATAGTCGTTGGAAGCTCTGTTAGCCTCGCTTGAATCCTGACTAGCTGTTTAACAGCGTAATCTAAACGCTCGTCACTACCAGAAAAAGCATCGCCAAGTCTCTCAAATAAAGAGAGATTCCTTTCAAGAAAATCAACATACTCTTGTGGCAAATCATTTAACATTAACTGCTCCTTCCCAGCCTTGCCTTGAAGGGTGTGCTTTCTTGACACTCCCCTGCTCTAAAGAGCGGGGATTCTCAGGATAC
>CAZEQL010000035.1:0-8469 GCA_964514415.1 uncultured Dehalococcoidales bacterium | reverse complement strand
ACATTTCATTATTCTCCCTATCTAATCTGACGCTCACCCACATATAAGGAGTTCGAGCTGAATGTCAATTGTGCCTGCCACAGCTGGTGTCCATGCTACGATGCTGGCAAATGACTCCACTTCTGGAAAGTCATTGATAGCAGCATAAGTAGCAGTCAAATTGTTCATACTATCCAAAGCTGGTAACAAAGCCGGTATTCCTACGCCAACGGCGCCATTGCCTATCGATACCGTGACATTGCCCGCAGCATTATTACACAGTATTACCTTCAGAATCTTTGCTGATTTAAGGCCAATAAGCTGACCACCTAGAATCGGTATAGTAAAAACAAGCAGTGAGGTAGCTGCACCTCCAGGCACCAAAGCCACAATTGGGCTGGTTACGACAATTCCTTCTCTATTTGCTAATAACATTTTAGTCTCCTTCTCTAATCGCCTATTCCTCGACCAGAGCACCAGACATCAGTGCATGGCGACTTACCCTTTTTAAGGGCATCCACTAGCGCGGGGTCGGCATTTTTACCAGACTCCAGGTTTATAGTGTGGAAACGATAGCCCATGGCAATAATACGAACTGCGCCCAGTGCAAAAGCATGACCATTGATTGCTTCGAGTGCGGGGCGATTGTTCTCCCATACTGCTATCTCGGTTGAAACCAAATTAGGGTCACGGGTTAGAATATTCATATCAACCGGTATTTGCAGATTACGGAGTTGATATTTGGCAATGCCGGCAGGGTGATAAAGCCTTACTTGGGCATCATCTATAGGATACCATCGCCAGAGTCCAAACTCATTGTCGGCCATCTCCAAATTGGCAACATTGACGCGTCCAGTAGTTGTTAGTGCTGCTAGAGCGGCTCCAGCAGTGACATCTACACACTGAAATGGAGGAATACCCTCAAGAAAATCGACCTTTCGGTAATAAGATGCCTGCACATAATGAATGCAGACATTGTGATTTTGCAGGGCAATGGGGTCAAACATCCCCACCTGCGTTTTGAAGCTGTACAAATCAGGCATATCAAACCTCCTTTTCTATCTCTATTTTTGGAGCTTAATTTATTTTCAAATTATTGATTGGTATTCTCTGTGTTTGCATCGCAGGCTTTGGTGTGCCTTGAACAAGCAATTGTGCTTGGAAAACACACATGCCTACAGGCTTGGGAACGCCAAATCTTGGGTCGGTGGCGAGTACCTGTGACCACAGGCGACACTGCATCCCCCCCATACTGAGGCACTTTCCCTCAGTACATTCCTCCCTCATTAAAGGACAAAAGACCTTTTTAACTTGTCCGTTATCTTCAGTTTCCATTTAACCTCCTTTTCTATCTCTATCTTCAGGGTTAAATCCGATGATTTATGAACCAGGAGGAGTGTTTAGCTCCCCCTGGTTATTTTACCTTTAGCTTCCAACTGCGGTTGCCAAGATTACACGGAATGATGTAATGGCGGATGCTCCGACCAGGGTGGTATAGTTTGCCTCTATAGCTTGGCCAAGAGGTATCCTTATGGGGTATGGGAATATCTGGGCTGGTATGACGAATGGTCCCAGTGCTGCTACATTTGCTGAGAAATTCACTGCCCAGGTGGTAACGATTTCAACTGCAGGTGCATTGCCATCACCAGCAGCGCCACCATAACCGATGCTAAATTCAAAACCAGTTTCGGTAACAATGAGGCCATCGCCATTACTGAATGAGAAACCACACAACCAGCATGGAACTGTCGCTCCAGGGCCAGTAGCTGCGGCAACTATCTCATCCCAAGCACCGTCATCGGCAATGGGTGTGCCAGCAACAGGCCATGATGCGTAGCGGATATTCCCCGACTCTATATTGGCCAGAAATAATTGATCTACTTCGCTTTTTAAACTCATTAACTTTTTCTCCTTTCTCCCCTTTCGGGGTTACTTGCCTAGATTAAGTTTTCGACCTTTAATTTATTTACGCTATTACCTGACCGCTGCTCTCAAATAGGAAGTTGTGGATATGGACACGAGCACCAGCAGCGACAACAGCCCTGCCTAGAACCTGGATGGCAAACACATCCTGAGGGTCTATAACCACGGGCTCGGATAAGAAGGCGTCAGGTTCCCATCTTACCCCCATTTCCTCCATGTCAAATTGTGCCTGAATGTTACCCGCTACGCCACCTCTCCTAAAGATAAGACGAGAAACGGGCATTGGGACAACGGCTGATTCAACAGACACACCATAGCACACCATTAGATGTCCCACGATGAGTTGGTAAGTTGCCGCCGCGTTCAAGGCACTGACAACACCACCGACTGCCAGAGCTACGGTTAGCCATGAATCCTGAGCAGCCGCAACGGTGAAGTCGGTCAAGGGAGCCAGCTCACGCTGGTCTATCGACCGGGGCCATTGGCCAGTCATTATGTAGTTTTTGATAAGATTGACTCTGGATGACTTATCAGCATCTGGGGTACCTGCCAAGCCAGGGATATCGGCTTTTATGTCGCCGATGCTCTTTAGCCCGCATCTTTCCAGACCGGCCGCTAGGGCATTCAACCGATAGTCCTTCTTGTCGGTAAGAGTCATGTCATTGGACATAACCAAATAATTCCTTGAAGCCATTGTGTATACCTCCTTTGACTTCTATTCGCCTTCTAGTGATTTAGAAAGCGACTGTTTTTGCCATTTCAGGCTGGGAACTTCTCGTTATCGGGGCAGTTACCCTACTTGCCGATCGTGCCACTAGCCTGTTGCCAGTAACCCTAGCTTCCACTGGTGCAGTAGACCCTTTGATGTATTGATAAATACTCTCAAATGCCCAGGGTGCAGAAGCGATGCCAAGATTCTTGACAAAGGGGCCACCAATGCCCATGACGCCACCAAGGACATAGCCCGCAACACATAAACCAATTCCTACTGGTCTATTCCACTCTGACTTTTTCTCCGTGGTGAGTACATCAACAGCGGCTACCACTGCAGGTGCTCCGAGGTCTTCAACCCATCTTATCATTTAGACACCTCCTGTATTCTGTTTGGGTTAGAACTCACAAAAGGAAAGAGCGGGTTAGCTCAAAATCTCTCCGTGAGTTCTAACCCGCTCTTTTGAATTACTCGACCTTAGTTAAATCTTAAAACAGACTATAATTTTTGTCAAGCGGAGTCAAGCTTTAGCTTTCAGCTTCTTCTTTTGCGGCAACTTAGCCACTGGTTTCTTCTCTGACTTCTTTTTCTTAGGTATCAACAATACTGCTGCTCCTATCCCAAGTCCACCAGCAGCAATCCACTCCCAAGGAATCTCTTTCCCATCTGGTGGAGGTGGAGGTGGAGGTGGAGGTGGAGGCACACCAGTCGGCGTTAAGGTTATAATCTTAGTGTCTAGTAACTTCCATCTCCCAACCTCTTCAGTACTAGGCGTTAAGGTTATAATCTTAGTGTCTAGTAACTTCCATCTCCCAACCTCTTCAGTACTAGGCGTTAAGGTTATAATCTTAGTGTCTAGTAACTTCCATCTCCCAACCTCTTCACCTTCGCTAAGCACTCCCGTTGAGCAATCATATAGATAGGCTTTATCGTCGTAAATTGGCCCCAACCCAGTTTTATTATGCAAAGTGTTGAAATTACTATCTACTACCCAAATATGCAAATCGGTTGCCCCATAAGCTCCGTAAGGGCAGTTCCAAGTTTCATTTATGGCAAGCCAATAAGAATAAGTCCACCCTTCAGAATAGTCAGCCCACCATTGGTCTGCTCCTGACGAGGCATTCTTAATTCTAAGTGTAAAGCTCATAATTTCACCAGCTTGATTCTGGGGGCGGTGTTGGTAGCAAGGGAAGTCCTGTTTGGTTTGCCCACAACTTAACCCGCAAGGTTTTAGGGGCTGTAATTATCCCCACGCCTATATGACTTCTAGCTTTACCATCATGGCCATCTAGGGCATAGCAACGGTCGTTGTCTAAAGGCCTGTTCTCTGTTTCGTCATAGATAGTAGTGCAAGTAGTCCAAGTATTGGGAAAGCCTGGGGCATAATTACCGACTTCATGCTCTAAGCCAACTTCGTGGGATTCTTCTGGGTCAACTGGGACAGAATCGTCATATTTAAGCTCATCATCTACATGAAAGACAGATGAAATTAGATAAAAATCTTCTGGCCCGCCTGCGATTTTGGGGTTACTACTGACTTGTCCTCTCATTTTACACCTCCTTGATTTGATGTGTATAGATAGCGTAGCCCAAAAAACCCAATGCCGCAACTGCAGCAATTGCCATGAATGTAGCACCTACTGGGCCAGCTATGTCAGCCCAAAGCCTTAATTCGTGAACCAAATATGCCAGTCCTGCAATAGATAGAACAGTGCAAATTGCTAGAATGATTGGAACTACTGGCGAGTTAGTTGTCATGTGGACAACTATTTTATACCAACCAATGCCTTCAACATCTGTTATCTCCGCTCCAGCGTGGTCTATCATATAACCTACTACCCATTCCATACCCCATAAATCAAATAAGGGAGCTATGGGGTAGTCGCTTTTCATCTCCAATCTCAACTTAGTGCCACTGGGGACATTGGAAATACTTGGAGTTGAATTTTCAAACTCCTCTGGTGAGCCTTCAGCTATAAGTGTCCAAGCCATTCTTACCTCATGCTAAATGAACGCGGTGCGCAAAACTCTCGATTAACATAATCGCCCAACCAAGAAATACAGTTCCAACAAGCCGAGAAGGGTTCTCGTAGAGCTCTCTCTGGCACCACCTTTACCTCAGAGTCATTAAAATATATCACATCCTCATACATTGTGGCAGCTTCAAGTGGAATTAACATTGCCTTAGTAGAAGGATTTGTTGCTTCAAGGATATAGCTTCTGTCTAATTCAACCATCACGAAGGCATGCCCGTCCTGATGGTCGGTATTCAGATTCCCCAATACTGTCCATACTTGCTCTGGTGGTAATTCTTGCCGTAGCAAAGAAGCTAGAAGGAAACTCTTATTGGCACAATTTAGCTTAGGTGCTTGCATAGCCTCCGCAGGACTTAACCAGCAATCCTTTTGGGTAAATGACCTACCTGCTACGTTAGTGGTGACCTTCACAAACTGAACATATGGGGAGCTAGAGGCAAATCTAAGACAAGCGATAACCTTATCTTCAATGGAAGATAATCCATTCACTAACCCATCATACTTGTTTTGGATGTCAGGGTTATCCGGTGTTATCCAAGACGTGAGCAGCCTTGTCTCATGGAGAGGCGTCGCTGCACCACTGCCACCGATAGGCTGGTCGTCATAAGGAATGGCACTACTAACCCCTAACATTCTTTAGCACCTGTAAGGTCCTTCCGAACTCTCTCTACTGCTTCAGCTACCACTAATAGGATTTTCGCACTCTTAGAGGTGATTTCAGCATACTTCCCCGGTATCTCTATCTCAAATTGGGCGCCTGCCGGAATATCTTCAAGATTTGCTCTAATAGTTAACTTCATAATCCCTCCCTATCTCTGCCTCTTATAGGATTTTAGCAAAACCACGACAATGAGAAATGTGCAGACAGCACCAAACCAAGTGAAGAAGTTTGTTTCAGGGGTTGCCTGGCTTATTCTGCCACTCATTTAACGCCTCTCTATATATTGTCGGCTTAACTCTGCTAGCTTCTCACTGCCAGACTTAGTGCTCGCCATTATGGAGGGCCCAAAAATTGTTCCAGCAAGTAGCCCGATGCCTCCAGCTAGCAACCAAGTAGGAATAGTAACACCTTCGCCTTCTGCTATTTGGTAACTTTTTATTACTTCCTCTGCCCGAGTAATTATAGAAGATGGGAATTGTCCCCTCATGTTGTCACCTCCTAATGCCCTTTATTTTTAAAAGTTAACACAAAGACTTACTTTTTGTCAAGATTACAGCCTAAAGTGTGCCCTGGGCGGTGGCATATCACCGCTTGCTATTGCATCCACAACATTCTTTATTGCCACTAGGGAATCATCACCTGTGACAAAACCAGCACCTTCTATGGCAGCAAGAATAGCTTGCATTAAAATGTCATGGGCGGCTAGCGTAGCTTCTAAGGCTAAAGTTGTAATATCTGCTTTATACTGGTCAGGGTTGTCTAAGTCTGCTTGCGCGGGATTTTGTCAAACTACTTCTTGGTTGCCTTCCACACTACTACTACCATTGCAGTAGCTAATCCAGCGAATAGACAGGCAAGCCCAATACCAATGCCACCTTCTCTGTTTGTGGTAAGGCCGGTGCCTCGTGGTGGTAGAGGATAACATTCTGGGCATGCTAAATACTCTTCTGGGGTGATGCCATAATGGTTGCATGCTCTTTCGGTGGTATCTCTTGGAATCCCCCTGCCTCGTGCTTCGCCTTCTCTAGCTTGGCTAATCATTTTTGCCCTCCTGCGAATTTCTGTTTTATTTTTTCAAGCCTTTCAACCTCACTCTTAATTGGAACTGCTTTAATCGGCATACGAATTTTGAAATCAGGAGTCTTGATTATAAACTCGTTTCCCTTAAGAATAATAAGGGAAAACAAGTGCAAGTGATAACCATCTCGCTGGAAAAGCATAAGGTCAACAAGCCAATTATTTATATGTCTCATTTTTACCCTCCTTTTATAAAAGTCACTAGCGCAAATCGCACCAGAGTAGAAACATTTATACCTTGCAACTTGGCTAAATCCTGAAGTTTGTTATACATACCATCCCCAATGCGGATTGTTAGGCTTTTAGTCTTAGGCATTGAGCATTCCTTAAAAGCTATAAGCCTTTCAGTCTCAGGGTTCTCCGCAAAATCTAAAGGGCTATGGGTATCCCAAAAACCTGCCTCTGCCTCTTCCGTCGCAAATGCCGGTATGGTCATTCCAACCTTTCCTTGATATCTGCTATCTCAGCAATCAACTTAGTTTGCAACTGAGATGAAGTGGCAACGAGGATTGCTAATGTTTTATTAGCCTTCGCTATCGCACCCACAATAAAATCTATGTCCAACCACTGTAAACTCCACGGCTTGTATGAAATTAGGAATTGCTGTTGCCCTTGTGGTATTTTACTCCAAAGGCTTCCAGTATCCAACCAGTTATAAAAGCCCTCTACTGTTTTGTCTTGGGCTTCTTCTTGTAGGAGCCCACTTAGAATATCGGGGGCGAACTCCTTTGCTAAAGCCTTGGTTACCGATTTCCCACTAAGATTAAGTTTCAACTTTCTCTCCCACTGCCTTCGCTATCCGCTTTATAGGATATACAGTCTGGCATTGTGGGCAAATTGCCTTGATTGCATCCCTGGCTATTGGGATGATTGAACCACAATTAGGGTTGGAGCATTGCACCTCTCCGAACTCTCCCTCTCCAGCTTCAATGGCTGCTCCAACTTGCCCCGCTTGCCCAGCGATGTCATCACCATTACCACCACCACCTCCCATTGTTGCTGAAGCTATAACCCTACCCAACCTCTCAGTTATACCACCTATAAGCTGGTTCTGCTCCCTTTTCACAGCTAGGTTGCCCTGTATTTCCTCTTGTTTTAATTCTTTATCCTCCTTCCATCTCATCACTGTTAATTCCCACTCTTTATCTCGCCTAGCTCGGTCATCCCTCATCTGCTCAATTGCTAGCTCATGGTCTATATCCAGTTTCTTTAACTGGAGTCTGACTTCATTAGAGACACCACCATCACTTTTAGGTTCAGCTAGACCAAGTTCTTTTGCAACATTCTTAACCTCTTCCAATTGCACACTAAGGGTTCTTTTACCCTCTGGCTCAACCCAACCTAGTTCCTTGGCAGTGTTTCTAATTTCAGCTAGTTGGTTGCTGATACTTGATTGACCTGCATTGATTTTTATCCTCTCTTCAAGGTTACTAATCTTAGCACCTAGCTTATCTTCTTCATGAGTTCGCTTTTCCTCATCCAGTTGCTTCTGTGTCTCCTCCCGTTTCCCTCTTTCCTCTTTCAATTCCTTCGCCGTTTCGTTCTCTCCCCTTTTCTGTTTTTCCTTTTCATTTATCTTTACTTCTGTATCTAATATCTTCTCTTTGTGGCTCAAACCAGCAAGCTCTGATTCCCTGTCCATATCTTGCTTTTGCTTGTTAGCTATATTCATTTGCATCATTTCGGTAACAGGGTTAGCGGGCATTGAACCTTGTCTCCCAATAGGAAGCCCCCATTTTTTATTATCTGACATTTTCACCTCCAATTTATTCTTAGCTTAATCACTCTTCAGCTCTACCAAACCCAAATCCACTCCCCTTCCACGGAAATAGTCAGCACAACAATCATCCAAGAAGTTCCCAAGGTTTAGACCATCCTTTGCCCTTGATTTAGCTATTTGATACAAAGCAAGTGTTTTTATCGAAAGTTGAACTCTAATTGGCAAACCAAAACCAACAACATCCGCGGAAACGCTTTGTATATCATTTTCATCAAGCCCTAACTCAATTTCTGGCTTAAGTTCCGCTTGCTCTTTAGTCTCCTCTGGTGGTTCTTCCTTAATTGTTTCGTCTTCCTCTTCC
>CAZEQL010000034.1:0-12652 GCA_964514415.1 uncultured Dehalococcoidales bacterium | reverse complement strand
ATTTGGATATTATCCCCCAGACAGTTGCATTTGTCAATCACTTTGCCCTTAAAGTTAAATGCTTTATAATTCAAAGATATGAAAATAAACCAGTTGCATCGATGGGAGATGAATCCTGCTCAAGCTAAAAAAATACAATTGAGCTTAGCAAGAAAAGTAGTGACTGAGAATGAGGGGATTAACCTGCGCTTTGTCGCTGGCGTTGATATATCTTCCCCTGATTCTCATGGTATAGCTCGTGGCGCAGTGGTAGTTCTCAATTATCCTGAACTCGATGTCGTAGAGGTTAAAACTGCTGAAAACAAGATTAACTTGCCCTATATCCCCGGCCTGCTATCTTTCCGAGAATGCCCTCTAATCCTGGAGACATGCCAAAAACTATGCAACATTCCTGACCTTATCCTGGTTGATGGTCAAGGGATTGCTCATCCCAGGCGCTTAGGACTTGCCTCACATTTGGGGCTTTTCCTCGATGTGTCCACCATAGGCTGTGCTAAATCAATTCTTTGTGGCAGACACGAGCCTGTAAAAGAAGAGGTTGGCTCTTATGCTGAATTGGTTGACAATGGTGAGGTCATCGGAGCAGCATTGAGAACCAAATTTCGCGTGAAACCAATATGTGTCTCCATAGGTCATAAAATTGACCTTGCCTCGGCTCTGGATTGGGTGATAAAGTGTTGTCGTGGCTACCGACTTCCTGAGCCTACTCGCTTAGCCCACCTTGCTGCTGGTGGCAATTCAGTCCCCCAGCCAGGTTACCAAAGAAAGTTATCCAATTAGTATAAGGAGGAGAAATGCAAGAGGAGAGAGAAAATTTAGAAGCTCTGCACCGCCGAATCTCAGATATAATGGTGCATCTTTGACATTCCTGGTGAGGAAAGGGAAATTGCCAAGATAGAAATAGAGTCAGCCAGCCCCGATTTTTGGCATGACCCCATCAAGGCTCAATCTATTATGCGCCGGCTTGGAACTAAGAGGAATTTAGTTAATACCTGGCGTAAATTAGAAAAGAAGGTTGCTGAACTTCGTGATATGGCTATTCTGACTGTTGAAGAAGGCGATTATTCTTTTCAAGAGGAGATACAGGAGGGGCTGAAGGAGACAACCTCTCAATTTGAACAACTGGAGAATCGCCTAATCCTTAGTGGTGATTATGATAGCCACAATGCCATGGTTGCTCTTCATGCTGGTGCCGGCGGCACAGAATCTCAGGATTGGGCCAATATGTTGCTCAGAATGTACTTGAGGTGGGCGGAACGACATAACTATCATGCTGAGGTATTGGATGTTTCCCCCGGAGAAGAGGCTGGCATCAAGAGCGCCATTATAGAAATCAAAGGAGATTACGCCTATGGTTATCTCAAGTGTGAACATGGAGTCCACCGCCTGGTGCGACTTTCTCCCTTCGACGCTGACCACGCCCGACATACCTCATTTGCGCTGGTAGAAGTTCTCCCTGAAGCAGAGGAGACATCAGACCTCCAAATAAATTCAGAGGACTTGAGAATAGACACTTTCAGATCCAGTGGCCCTGGTGGACAACATATGCAAAAGTCGAGCAGCGCTGTGAGGGTGACTCATCTACCCACAGGGCTGGTAGCTACCTGCCAGAGTCAGAGGTCTCAACATCAGAATAAAGAGACTGCTTTGAAAATCCTTTACACTCGCCTTCTTGAGTTAGAGCACGTGAAGAGAAAAAAAGAAGAAACCAAGCTCAAAGGAGAGCGTATTGAAGCTGGTTGGGGAAATCAAATCAGAAGCTATGTCCTCCATCCATATAAGATGGTGAAGGACCATCGCACCAATTATGAAGTCAACACTGCTGAGGCGGTACTGGAGGGAGATCTGGATGGATTTATTAACGCTTGCCTCCGATCCAAAATAGAGGCTGTTTAAAAATGTAGTTGCCTGATTCATCAGGCAAAGTTGGCCAATGAATCAGGCAACTACAAAAAGGTGAAAGTGAAAATCCTAAACACTAATAACCAAAATTCAAAAGGGATTTTGCCGAAGGGCAAAACTAATTGAAGTTAAAAATGAAATTTCAAAATTTTTGCCTTTGGCAAATTTTGTATTTGTATTTGGAAATTAGAATTTGTTTAGAGTTTAGGATTTAATTAGGGTGAAAGAGGTCCAAAATGCCCAAAATTGAACGAAAAACCAAAATCAAACAGCCTAAAAGTAGAGGGAGAATGAAGCGAGTTGTCCTGATGGCTTTCACCCTTTGCTTGCTGCTGATTCCTTCCGTTGTTGCAGCCGAAAACGATATTTCAGTCCTGGATAGCAGTGTAGAAATACATTTTCCCAATGAGCTTGTTTTTAATCTTGAAGCTGAGAGCCCTGCCGACATCATTGATGCCCGCCTTCATTATCAGGTAGACAAGATGAACTATGCTCAAGTTACCAGTGAGAGCTGGGCTGATTTTGCTCCAGCAACCAAGATAAAAACCAGTTGGGTATGGGATATGAGAAGGGCAAGCTTGCCTCCAGGAACAGCTATAACGTATTGGTGGACGATTGAGGATGCTGAGGAGAGGAAACTTGAAACCCTAAAGTCCACAGCGCACTTTGACGACCTCCGTTATCAGTGGCGAAGCCTGACCAGCAGCAGGTTTCCCAAAAAACCACAGGCTGTTCCGGGGGAGGATGGCAGACTAACACTTTTTTGGTATGAAGGTAATGCTTCCTTCGCTCAGGAACTAATGGATGCCTGCGAGAAAGGACTCGCCAGATTAACCAATGACATCGGCATTCACTATGAGAGACCCATAAAGATATACGTCTACGCCTCAGCCAGAGATTTGCAGGGAGCTATGATTTTCCCCCGGGAATGGACAGGAGGGGCTGCTTTCACTGAATTTGGCATAATTGCCATTGGCATTTCACCCGGACAACTTGATTGGGGCAAAAGAGCTTTAGTTCACGAACTGACACATTTAGTCGTCCACCAGGCAGTCTTCAGTCCTTATGGTGAACTTCCCACCTGGCTTGATGAAGGCTTGGCTATGTATAATGAAGGCGAGCCTGACCCTCGTTACCAATCCTGGCTGAAGAAAGCTGTTTCCGAGGATAAGCTCATCTCAGTTCGCACCTTATGCAGTCCTTTTTCTGCCGAGCCTGAGAAAGCCTATATCTCGTATGCAGAGAGCCTTAGCCTTGTAAGATACCTCCTGGACAACTACGGGCAAGATAAAATGCTCAATCTACTAACCCTTATTAAACAAGGCAACACCTATGATGAAGCTTTAACCCGAGTTTATGGCTTCGATATAGATGAACTTGACAGCTACTGGCGGGAAACGTTGACGGCTTCTACTGTCCTTGCGAGCAAAGCGAAGCAATCTCATCCCGTCTTAATTGCCGTATTATCGGCATTGGCTACATCGCTGGTTTTATGGGGTGCCTTGGCTTTAGAGGCATGGGATTGGCGGCGGTCATATAGAAGAGGTTAACTTCCCTGTCTTTAAGCTATACCCTGACACAGATTGCTATTTTCCATTTGCCTCTAGTTTGATTTTAATTCCTTCTTGAGTTATAGTAATACTATGACTATTTCAATACTAAATTGGAGGTAAGAACATGCCAAAACTTATAAACAGAACCGCTCTTACCAAGAAATCCCAGATTACCTTGCCAAAGAAGGTAAGGGAGGTTTTAAAGGTTAAACCTGGTGACCAAGTTAGTTTTAAGGTAGAGGGCAACGAGGTCAAGATTGTTCCTTTGCCTTCTCTGCTCGATGAGAACTTCGGCAAGGTGAAGCCAAGAGAAAAACCTGAGGACTTGCAAAAACTGAGAAGGATTTTCGAGGAGAAGGTTGGAGAAGAGGTTTTGAAGGAATATTGAAGATTATGCGCTTTATAGATACAAACTTGTTCCTCCGCTACTTCACTCGGGACGATGAGAAAAAGGCAGAGGATGTTTTGAAATTGTTAAAGAGAGTAGAAAGAAACGAGGAAAAAGTTATTACCAGCCCTTTGGTAATCTTTGAAACTGTATTCACCCTGGAGACCTATTACAAAATTCCAAGGGAAGAAATTAAAAATCTCCTCCAGACTATTCTCAATTTGAGAGGTCTAAGGTTGGATTTCAAAGGCATCTTTGAATCAGCTTTGGAGCTTTACTCCGAAAGGAAAATTTCCTTTGCTGATGCCTTCAACGCTTGCTTTATGCAACAAGCAGGAGTTAAGGAAATCTATAGCTTTGATGAGGATTTTGACAAAATAGAAGGAATTAAACGAGTCATCCCTTAAAATCCTTTTATCCACCCACTGTATTTACTCCCACGGTCATTGCGGTGAGCCGAAGCCCTGAGCCCTTCGTTTTCTGTCATTCTGAGGGAGTGGAGCAACTAAAGAACCTCGCTTAGGGCAAACTCCGCGAAGGGGAAGCGCAACAATCTCACCCCGCCCTAATCGCTGTATTATCAGCATTAGCTACATCGCTGGTTTTATGGGATGCCTTGGCTTTAGAGGCATGGGATTGGCGGCGGTCATATAGAAGAGGTTAACTTCCCTGTCTTTAAGCTATACCCTAACACAGATTGCTACTTCTATTCGCACCTAACTTGATTTTAAAGCCCTCCTGGATTATAGCAATACCCTGACTATTTCAATACCAGGGCTGTCTAGAAATGTAGTTGCCCAATTTATTGGGCTAAGCCTGATGAATCAGGCAACTACAAAAAGGTGAAAGCGAAAATCCTAAGCACTAATGACCAAAATTCAAAAGGGGGAAAGTTTTGATATTTGAATTCGGAAATTTGAGTTTGTTTAGAGTTTGGAAATTAGGATTTAGAATTTAAGGTCGTTGAAATGTCCCAAATCGAACGGAAAGCAAAATTAAGCAGCCTGTCTGTTTCTAAAGAAGTGGATTGTAAGAGGCGTGCTTTGCTACAATAGCCTGTAACTTCATGAAAAGCTCCTTTACCGTTCATGACTTGCCCCTCAGTGAGCGCCCCAGAGAGAGGCTGCTTAAGCTGGGCAGTGAAGCTCTTTCGGCACAGGAGATTCTAGCTTTAATCTCAGACGAGGGGTTAAACTCTCTTGCTACCCTATTGTAAGTCCACGGCGTGTCCCTTCATTAGTAATCGGCTACCATCAATTTCACCTGTGGCATAGGGTAATGTCTGGCGTTTTTAGTAGCCAGCTCAGTGCTCTCAGTAACTGCAGTAGCAGCAATAAAACAATCGCCTTTCCTTAGTCAGGGCTTACCATCATTATAGCCTCCTTGGAATTGAATCTGGTAGTAACTCAGCACCGAGTTGTGAAGAGCTTGCTTTCGAGACACATTTTAACGCTGAGCTGAGTCTACTACTTGTAACTTGCTAGTGAAATGAGGTATGGGGCTTGCTCATGCAATCTCCTAAAGAGTCTATCATCAGCTGTGATAAAAGGGCATCCCAAATCCTCTGCTAAAAGTAAGTATACAGCATCAAAATAGAAACAGCTGTAATTGATAGCTAATCTTGTAGCCTCATATTTAGCATTAGAATCATCGATAATAAGTAGTCCTTTAGACTCAAGCAACTCAAAAGACTGAATCGCCGCTCGCCATGTTTCCTCATCAGCCTTCGCTCTGACAGCTCCCCGTTTAATGACTGCTGGAACCTCATAAGTAATCACGCGTGGGGCAACTAGGTGAATCTCGCCTTGTCTGAATCTTGAGAATAACAAATGTGCCTTGTCTGTATATAACTCGTCTTTGAGGTATAGCTTGGCTACCACATTTGCATCAACAACTACTTGCTCAGTCACGACTTTCCTTTCCCTCACGAAGCTGGCGAGTTATGGTAGCGGTTGTAAGTGGCCTGATATCAAGTTTGTCATGGACAACCCCAGCTAACTCTAAGGCTTTACCTCGTGCCTCTAGTTCCTCCTTTGTCGGTCTGGGCCATTTACCGGCACGCAAATCATCAAATGTTATCTCAGGATGTTCCGGCAAGCTTACTTTCCATCTCCTCGTTGCCGTGGGCAAGTCTATAGTATTGACCTCAAATGGCACAGGTTGCTGGCCATCAAAAGTTGTGCGTATGGATGACTCAATGGATCGCCATTGATAAAGCTGCGGTATCCAAGTTTGTAGAGGAAATGCAATGTACATCGAGGAGAGGTTATCATCTGACACCATCGGGGGATTAATTTTCCCAATTTCTTCACCCAAAGTTGGCATAGGGGCTATCATCGCTCTACCTCCTCAAATAGGCTCATTAATTTTTTACTTTGTTCACTTGCATAGTTTAAGCCAGAGTTAACAAAATCATGAAGTATTCTTTCAGTTATTTCCTTCTGCTCCATCCCTAGGTAATAATCTACGTCCAAGAATGTAGCCACCTTGGGTAACTTAGATGACTTAAACACAAACATTGATTCCAATTGATGGAACTCCATAGGGCCAAATGCTATGTTTGCCTTACATTCGCCGGAGGCAAGAACAAAGCTAACACCAACATCTATTGACTCCTCGGCAATGTTTAGCGGCTTGTATACCAGTTTTTTGTAGGTAGAAACAAGCTCGCTGAAGTTAAGCTTAGACTCTTCAATCCAATAACTTCTTTCTCCAATGCGTGAAAGCGTTGGTAGCGTGACCAGCTCGCTTATCTTTTTAAAAACCGTCATGACATTATCCACACAGTAACCTATATTAGGGACCTCTCCCAAGACAATAGCAGTCCGCCTAGGGTCAACTACAATCCGCATTTGCTTTTCAGAGACAGTCAATTCAAATCCCGGTAAAGGTGATTCTTTCTCAGGCAATTCCTTTCCAGTAAGCGAACGGTATAGTTCCTCGTAAGGACGGAAGAGTTTAAGAGGTGCACTATGTCTTAGTTCAACTACAACTTGCGATAAATTCCTTGTATAAAACCTCTAATAAAAGTTATTATATCTTTTTGGAAGGATTTTTGATAGGTTTAGGCGAGATTTTGATAAGATAACGCTTATCCAAAAGCGTCCTAGTTTTTGCTTTTTAAGCAGATGGGTAACTTTTGCTACCCTCAAATCTAAGGCCTGTTGTTTAGTTCTCTAGCTTTCCCTTTCGGCATTATTCTTCGATCCACCTCACCCAAGGGAGCTCACATTTATCTCATAAAACGGCCTATCCTCAGTCAAACAGTGCCATGTTTCTCAAGTCCACGGCGTGTCCCTTCATTAGTAATCGGCTACCATCAATTTCACCTGTGGCATAGGGTAATGTCTGGCGTTTTTAGTAGCCAGCTCAATGCTCTCAGTAACTGCAGTAGCAGCAATAAAACAATCGTCTAACTCTAAATCGAAACTTTTGGCTTCTCGTTTGAATGTGCCGGCTAGCTCGGCTGTCTCCTTGGTGATAGGAAGAACGACTAAACTATTGATGAGTTCCTCAGTTTTCTCTCGCTCGGACTCTCGCATGCCAGCGTGCAACTCCGCCACAGTAATGACTGAACAGCAGCACATAGCATCACCGGGCAAAGCGGTGAGGAAGTCTCGTGCCCCTGGCTTTCCTCGAAGGAAATCAATGAGGATATCAGTATCTATAAGCATATTGCTACGAGCCTTCACCTACGCCTCGTGAAGAGCGACGCAATTCCCTTATATATTGTCCTGTCCCTTGCTCTAGCTCGGGATGCTTTTCCCCCTGCCAGGCAGCAAATGTATGCTCCAAAGCCTGACGAAACCTGAGGCGCTTAAGTTCCTTCCGCAAAGCCGCAGCTACTACTTTGCTTTGTTCCCCTCTGGGAATAGTACGGCGAAGCTCGTCCATGAGTTCAGCAGGCAAGACAAAATTAGCTTGTTTCAGACTCGATTTAGCCATATAAGCTCCTTTTATAGGTGATTGTATATAGAATAACCTACAAAATCCCGTTTGTCAAATCTAAAGATTTGAAACTGTCTAAAAATGTAGTTGCCCAATTTATTGGGCTAAGCCTGATGAATCAGGCAACTACAAGAATTTGAGGGTGAAGACTCTCCGAAATGTCCCAAATCGAACGGAAAGCAAAGTTAAGCAGCCTGTCTGTTTCTAAAGAAGTGGATTGTAAGAGGCGTGCTTTGCTACAATAGCCTGTAACTTCATGAAAAGTTCTTTCACCGTTCATGATTCGCCTCTCAGTGAGCGCCCCAGAGAGAGGCTGCTTAAGCTGGGCAGTGAAGCTCTTTCTGCGCAGGATGTAACCCCCCTGCGTGATTGCACCACCCCATCGGGTTTGCCAATAATCCCAGAGGGGAACATCCTTGTCTCAACAGACAAACCTGATTCAAGTAAAAACTGCCCAAGCTCCTGGGCTGGGCGACATGAAACACCAGCTATGTAAAGTGGAGTAACATGGAAGATATTGAGCTTGCCCACCATCTTTTAGTGGAAGAGAACCTGAATCTGACCATAGTGAAAAAAGGAAAGGTTGTCTTCACATCAAGAGAGGGAGGATTATACTCATTTCTCCAAGCTATCCTGAGTGTAGGAGATGGGCTACAAGGTGCTGCAGTGGCCGACAAGATAGTCGGTTCAGCCATAGCCATGCTTTGTCTTTATGCCCAAATAACTTCAGTATATGCTGATATAGCAAGTCAAAAGGCGCTAGATTTACTTAAAGGGCAAGGGATAAATATCACCAGTAAAAACGTGGTCCCTTACATCCTTAATTACGACGGCAGTGATTTATGTCCTTTTGAGAAGCTGGCACAACGCGTAAGCGACCCATCCCATCTATTCTCAGCCCTAAAATCTCTTGCCCCTGAAAACAACCAATGAAAAGAACCTGGCAATTTATAGCGTTACCCCTACTTATCTGTGCCCTATTGCTTCTACCTGCAACTGGCTGCCAGTCTGGGATTGGCATATCGCCTTCTGCCCAGGACACCCTCAACCTCTGGGATATCGGCCCCATAACGCTTGACCCCGCTATCTCCAGTGAAATGACTTCCCATACTTATGTTATGCAAATCTTCAGCGGACTGGTTCGTCTTAATGACGAATTAGAGGTAGTGCCCGATATCGCCCAGAGTTGGCAAAAAAGTCAGGATAGCAAAACATATACCTTCTATCTCCGCCAAGGGGTAGAATTTCATAATGGCAGAGAAGTTAAAGCCGCCGATTTTAAGTATTCCTGGGAACGAGTCTGCGACCCTGCAACCGGCTCTCAGACCGCGGCTACTTACCTTGGCGACATCGTTGGTGCTAAAGACATGCTGGCTGGTAAGACCAGAGAAATCTCTGGAGTCAAGGTTATCAATGATTACACGCTTGAGGTCACCATTGATGCTCCCAAGGATTATTTTCTGTGCAAGCTAACTTACCCCACTGCCTTTGTAGTTGACAAAGCCAATGTGGAATCTGAGAAAAGCTGGTGGCAAAAGCCAAATGGTACAGGCCCATTTAAGTTGAAAGAATGGAGACAGGGACAGCTCTTGATTCTGCAGCGAAATGAGCTTTATTACGGCCAGCCAGCTAAACTGGAACGAGTTGTCTTTCACCTCCTGGCTGGCATGCCCATGGCAATGTATGAACAGGGGCAAATTGATGTCACTCCTGTTTCTATAGCTTATATTGACCAGGTTAGGGATGAAAACAGTCCCTTTTACCAGGAACTAGCCGTAACGCCTGAGCTCAGCCTTTATTATATTGGCTTCAATACCACTGAACCTCCCTTCGATGACGTCAACGTTCGCCGTGCCTTCTGTTATGCCGTGAATAAGGAACGCATTGCCCGGTTGACATTGAGAGACATGGTCACCAAAGCCAAGGGCATTCTACCCCCGGGCATGCCCGGCTATAATCAGGACTTGAAAGGGCTGGACTACAATGTGGAAAGGGCAAGAGAGCTTATCGCTGCCTCCAGGTATAAAGATGCCTCAAATTTGCCGCCAATCACCCTTACCATTTCAGGTTACGGCAACAACATTCCCGATTATTTGGGAGCCATTATCCAGGAGTGGCAGCAGAACCTTAGCGTAGAAGTATCAGTAAGACAACTGGAGTCAGAGGACTTCATGTATAACCTGAAACGAGAGAGGGATGAGATGTTTATGCTCGGCTGGGTGGCTGACTATCCCAACCCGCATAATTTCCTGGACAACCTTTTTTACACCGGGGCGGAAAACAATATCTTTGGCTATAGCAATCCTGAGCTGGATAATTTGCTCGATGGGGCAGCCATAGAACAGGAGCGCACCGCTCGCCTTGCTATGTATCAGCAAGCTGAGCAAATGATAATTGACGAAGCTCCCTGCTTACCCTTATGGTTTGGCGCCAACCACACTCTGGTCAAACCTTATGTCAAGTTCTATGATCTCAATCCTCTGGGTGTCCCCGACCTGAGCCAGGTGTATCTGGAGCACAGCGACTAACAACTCTCGATTGTTATTCTAAGCACCTCGCTCCTTCCTGCCATTCTGAGCGTAGCGAAGAATCTCACCCAGCACGTAGTGGCGGGGTTCATCCCCGCCTTATCGCTTGGTCGGGGACAAGTCCCTGGGGATGGTTCACCCCCCAAATTTTCGTAGTTGCCTGATTCATCAGGCCCAACTGCCCAATAAATTTTTCTGAGGCATGAAGGAATCCCTCCTGTCATCCTGAGGGAGAAGACTCCCTCAGACCTCAAGAAGTTGCTGCCTTCTGTCATTGCGAGCGAAGCGTGGCAATCGCAGAGTGGCGGGGTTCATCCCCGCCTTATACTTTGCCATGTCGTAGGGGTGAGGCTAAAGCCTCACCCTGCGGGTCTGAAGACCCGCAGCTACGAAGGAAAAAGGAACCCGAAGAGAACCAAAGCCAGAGCACTTCATGTAACTCTTCAAACACAGTCTAAAAATCCAGGACTTCCCTCCTATTGACATCGATTAGCTGCGTACCTATACTACAAATCGTTGTCATAACAATCCCGATTATTCCCTTAGAAGATTAAATAGGGAGGTTTACATGAAGAAACCGGGAGGTATCTTTTTAGCCATTATCATTGCTATTTCGCTAGTGTTCTGGGCAGCGCCAGATGCCAGCGCCGAGGACAGCGGCAGAACCTACCCTGTCATGCATCCCGACCGGGAAACGCTGGATAAATGGATAGAGTCGTACAACAACGCGCCATTGGCCTACATTGACAAGAAGGGATTCCAGGTTCCAAGCCCAAGGGGGTCGCAGAATCTTCTCAGCCATCTGGAATACACTCCCTCCCAACGCGACCAGGGAGACTGCGGCAACTGTTGGGCCTGGACTGGCACGGGATGTCTGGGCATTGCCCTTGATGTCCAAGAAGGAATAAGAGACCGTCTCTCTATACAATATCTGAACTCTTGCTACAATGGCGGAAGCGGTTCCGATTGGGCTTGTTGCGGGGGCCAATTAGAAGACCTGACAAGCTTTTACACCACCACTGGCATGGCCATCCCGTGGTCCAACACCAACGCTAGCTGGCAGGACGGCAGCCAGGAGTGCGAGCAGAGCACCACTGTACCCGCCGCCACTATCTCTACCACTCCCAACTATCCCATCACTTCTATCCAGGCAGAGACTGTCTCCACTCAGGCTGTGCCGCAAGTCGAGGCAATCACCAATATCAAGAGTGTCCTCAACGATGATAAAGCTATCTGGTTTGCTTTCTTCTTGCCCAATAGCAACGCCTGGGCTGATTTTTATGCTTTCTGGAATACCGATAACGAGAGCGTCGTTTATGACATAGATAAGTCTTGCGGCATCCCTTATGACCCCGATAACGGTGGCGGGCATGCTGTCCTGTGCGTGGGTTACAACGACGAAAATCCCAACAATAAATACTGGATTATGCTGAACAGTTGGGGAACACCTGCTGGGCGTCCCAACGGACTTTTCCGCGTGAATATGGATATGGCTTATGACGGTGCGAATAGCCCCTATTACAGCTTCTACTGGGAGACTCTGGACGTCTCTTTTGGCTCTGCCACACCTGACATTACGGTTACTCCCCCCAGCTTTGATGTAACCCTGGCGCCAAGTACAACCCAGAATTACAACCTGATCATCGGCAACGCTGGCGACGCCACTCTTACTTACAACATCAGCGACTTCACCTCAGGTGGAGATTGCCCCTGGCTGGACGAGAATCCCAAATCGGGCTCGGTGACGCCAGGCGCTCAGCAAAATATAACCATCACCATAAACACCGCCGGCCTTGCCGTGGGTAATTATAACGCTGAGATAGTCATCGCCAACAATGACCCCGACGAGAATCCCAAGATAGTGCCGGTAGCTTTGCATGTTGCCGCGACGGCGCCAACCATTGGCTTCAGTCCCACTAATTTTAGCTTCTCCGCCACCAAAGGCGGGACAAACCCAGCAAATCAAACGCTGGAAATATGGAACTCAGGCGTCGGTACGCTTAACTGGTTTGTGAGCGATGATGCCGCGTGGCTGGGCTTATCACCGCCAAGTGGCAGCTCTACAGGGGAGCACGATAACGTAACCCTTTCCGTGAATACATCGGGAATGCCCGCTGCTACTTATGCCTCAACCATCACCATCTCTGCTCCAGGAGCCATGAACACCCCCCAGACGGTGCCAGTAAACCTGACTATTACCCCTGCGGGTGGCGAGGATAATCCGCCACTCCTGGTTTATGGCGCGGTAACTATTGGCGGCGACCCTGCCCCTGTTCCGACCACCATTTCAGCCGAAATAGATGGCGTACAAGTTGCCACCAAAGATACTACCG
>CAZEQL010000033.1:0-12776 GCA_964514415.1 uncultured Dehalococcoidales bacterium | reverse complement strand
AAAGCGCCAGGAAATCCAAGGCAAAGCGGGAAGGAAGCATAAATGGTCTTCAGATCGCTGCCATAATAGTGTGCATCACCATTATCGGGATACCGGTGGGACTAATTGTCCTGGCTCTCTGGGGGATAGCCATTTACCTTGCTCAAATCCCTGTGGGCTTATTTATCGGGAGGTGGATTATTAGCCACTTCAGGGGGGTAGAAGGCAAAGGCATCATGATCGGAGCCCTGGCTTTGGGACTTGTCATGCTCAAGCTTTTAAGTCTAATCCCACACTTGGGCTTCTTCATCGGGCTAGTTGTTATCCTCTTTGGTTTAGGAGCAGTAGTGGCATCTGAAAGGAAACGGCGAGCTGAGGCACGGGAAGCAACTTCAACTTAGTGACAAATGGTGGAGGGATAAGGTTAGGCAAAGAAAAGCATTAATAGAACTTAGCTTAGCAACGTGCATATTGCTATAGCTTGCATCTTTTTGCCCGATTTTGGCACACCTCTTACCACTTGATAATTTTTTTGAGTTCCTTGGCTTGGCCTCGGCTGAGGTCTACCTCGGCGCCAGTGGTGAGCTGAATTCTGGGGCCTCCATCATGCCAAGGTAAACATCGTGGCTACACCTTCTTTGGCAACCACTCCAGTTCTACTACCTCCACTACTTTTTCAAAGTCAGGATCGCCACTTATTAGCACGGCCTCTTTTTGCTGTGCCAAGGCAGCAGCAAAACAATCGGCATACGCTATCGGGTATCGAGCTTTTAAATGAGCTGCAGATAGAGTTAGCTCACGGTCAGCTAACTCCATTATAATTGGCAATTCATCAATAAGAGCTAAGACCTCCTGGGCTTTAAATAATCCCCTCTCTCGCTCTACAATGTACAGCACTTCGCCTAGATTGAGCAGGCTCATGAATAGTCTACTCTTGCCTTCATTAGTTTCCTCAATTCTATTCAGAACCATCTCACAACCAGCTTCTTCCTTTAAATAAGCTAATACGGCATAGCTATCTAGCACATAGTGCTTAATTTGCTTTTCTGAGTTCTCGTTCACGGACAGCATCCTCCCTGCGGGAGCGTAGAAGTGCTTCTGTAAGGGATGTACCCTGTTTTAGCATCCCATATCCCTTCTTAACAGGATCGCCTCTGATTGGTATTAAGGCTATCGCGCCCCCATAGTCAATAAAATGCACTCGGTCACCTTTCTTTAAACCGTATCGCTCTCGTAGCTCTTGAGGTATTACAACCCATCCCTTTCCTGAAACTGTCGAAGTCGCCATAAAATGCCTCCATTGTAGATATTTTGCTTCAATAAGTATATACTAATATCTTTTTAGTATCAACTGAATGAATCCCTTCTTACCACCCGATGATTTTCCTCAGTTCTTTGGCTTGGCCCCGGCTGAGGTCTACCTCGGCGCCAGTGGTGAGCCTGATGCGATGGCTTCCAGCAAACCAGGGGATGATTTCCTTGATTTTCGCCACCTTTCAATAATTTTAAGCTCGCTACTATAGTGGCGGACCCGAGTTTCAAAGGTCAACGATTTTCCGTCCAACGGTAGAAAAATTGAGCTGAATGGTGGGAATTTGAAGATGAACTGCAGATAGCGCAAATCAAAACTGCTACACTTGTGACCTAGAGGCCGTTTAAAAATGTAGTTGCCCAATTTATTGGGCGAGTGTGTCTGATTACCGAAGTAAAAGTCCAGAAGTCCATCATTCGTTATCTCGTTAAGAAAAAATGAGCTTTGTAGTGCAAGAGGAAGCAATGAGGAATCCGCACCTTAAATTTCATGGCGGCGATGGCAAAGCTCTGCAGAAAACGGTGATACTAGAGAATAAGCCCTGGCTTCAAGAATGGGTTCCAGCGACGCTCGTCTTCGATAGTGGTCTGGGGACCGTGCCCTGGGTAGACTACAGTGCTATCCGGGAGAGTCATCAGTTTGGTATGGATGCTGTTGAGTAACTGACTGCCGTTTGCCCCGGGGAAATCAAACCGCCCAATGCCCTGGCAAAAAAGGGTGTCTCCAACGAACACTGCTCCATGTCCTAAGAGGCTGATACCTCCCGGGCTATGTCCCGGAGTGTGCAATACGAGGAAAGAAATGCCGGGTACTCCTAGGCTATCTCCGTCCTTGAGCAATATTTCTGGCTGAGGTGGGGAGGAAAGCGAAGCGCCCAAAAGGGAAGAAAAGAAATCTCCATTGTGAGAGAGAGCTTGCGTATCATCTCCATGCATGGCGAACTGAGCTCCAGTAGCCTCTTTCACTTCCTTCACTGCCCCGATATGGTCTATGTGACTGTGGGTTGCTACAATCAGCTTTATGTCTAGCTTGAGTTCCTCGATAGCTTTAAGGATTCTATCTGCATCGGCTCCAGGGTCTACGACTATCCCTTCACCAGCCTCGGAACCTATGATATAGCAATTGGAGGCAAAAGGGCCTACCTCCAACGACTTTAGCTTCATTATTTTGGACTCCATTCTATCTATGTTCTTTTAATAAGACTCGGATGACTTTAGGGATAACATAGAAACACGAAGTATAACTTTAGCATAAATACTCATCTATTTACATTCTTGGCGGAACATACCTTAACAATGGGAATTCGGGTCAGAGCCCAGGATTTCATTGCCCTCTTGCCGGAATTAATTCTCTTTCGAATGTTGTAGTTATATTCCGCACGGGCATGGTTTCATGAGGAGGAATATCTCACAAAACCTGAAGCAAAGGTCCAGAAGGCCATCATTCGATACCCTATTGAAAAAATAGGCAAATTTGTTACGATATAATTATGAGGGCGTTTAATAAATAATGTAGTTGCCCAATTTATTGGGCGTGGGTGTCTGATTACCTAAGGTAACTACGAAAATTTGGGGGTGAAACATCCCTAAATCGCCTAAAATTGAATGAGGAGTCAAAATTAAATGGCCTCACAATATGGAAGGCAGGCAATTCTCATGAATTGGATGCGATACACCGCGCTGGGAATAGGCGCTGCCTTCGGGTTGCTGTTTCTGGTCTTTGGCATTGGTGAGGGCATCAGTGAAGGTTTCAGGAATCTTCCCAGCTCCTATGAATCCGTTATCATGGCTTTCGGTCCCGTCTCCATGATTGCTGCCACCGGCGTAGCCTGGAAACGTGAGCGACTGAGTGGCTGGTGGCTGATTGTCGGAGGCATCGTTACTGCAGTGCTCTTCACTATCAAGCTTATCGATAGCCCGATGCAACTCCTGTTAACTTCTCTCGTCTATCCGTTGCCGATGCTGGTGGCAGGTGCGTTGTGGGTGCTGCACGCAGCGAAAGCTACGAAAATGGCAAAACCAGCCCAGGTGTTGCCATAAATTCTCTCTACCGCGGAAGTAAAATTATCATAAAGTTGGGAGGGGACAAGCCCCGACCCTACAAATTCTCTTTTGTCTCAGATTTGAGATTCCTGTAGACCTCATACACGAGGCTCAGGCTTTGGGGTAAAATGAGCATGATGGAAGAGCTTAATCTCGCTGGTTGCTGTGGCTTGTATTGTGGGCTCTGTCCCAGATTTCAATCAACCGCGCCGGGCAAGGTGCCCTGGGTGCAAGATACTCTGCCTGACTTTCTCATGTAAAATCTATAACTGCTGCGTTAAGAATAAAGGTCTTGCTACTTGTGCAGAGTGTGCTGACTTTCCCTGTGAAAAGAATAATCCAGAGGCTCACCAATACGAGCATTTCGTTACTCATAAGCCATGTATTTCAAACCTGTACAGAATTAAAGAGGCTGGATTAGAAGCATGGCTGGGAGAGCAGAGAGAAAGGCAGCTAATGCTGGAAAATCTGCTTGCCAGTTACAACGATGGTAGGTCAAAAAGCTTCTATTGCCTGGCTGCGGCGATTATGCCACTTGAGTTGATTGATAAGGCGGTAAGCGGGTTAAGGGGAAAGCTATCTAGCAATCAAGTTGATAGCGCGGATATAAAAGCTAAAGCGAAGGCACTCAGGGGAATTATCGAAGGTTTGGCTCAAGAACATGGCATCGAATTGAAACTTAGAAAGAAGATGCTCAATTGTCACCCTGACCCTGAGTCCTGACGATAGGAAGGAACTGATGGGGAAGGGTCTCAGAGATTCTTCAGTCGCGTTGCTCCCTCAGAATGACAAGAAGTGAAAGGCTCAGAATGGCACATAACGAAAAACGAAGCTGAAAGTTGCTCAGGGGTGAAAATGGTTACCAAAATGGGCGAGGTTAAAAGTCTAGTTGAGTTGGGAATTAAGCAGCCCAGGGAAGCATTCCCCGAAATCAAGCGATTGGCCCAAAGCGATGATTGGAAGGTGCGGGAGGTAGCAGCCACTTGCTTGGTCGAAATTGGCAGGAAGAAAGCCGATGAAGTGATTCAAGAAATGATGCAATGGGCTGATGATGCTAACCCGAATGTTGGGAGAAGCTCGAGTGAGGGCTTGAGAGGCATTGTTAGAAGAAATCCCGATAAAGTGCTCCCCGTTATTGAGAAATTAAAAACTGATGACAACCTTTATGTCAAGAAATCTGTTGCCAATGTGCTTAGAAATGCCTCAAAATACGACCCAGATTTTGTATTTGTGCTATGCCAGAAGTGGGCAAAGTTAAATAATCAAAATACACGCTGGATTATAAAAGATGGTATGAAGAAGTTACCGACTGAAGAGCAGGAAAGGTTAAAATCCTTGATGGGGATAAAATGAACAAAATAACAATAGAGCCGAAGTCTCCTTGCAATATAAAGTCTTACTGGGAAAGCTACACCTTTGAGCAGCCATAGCCGCATATCTATGAAAATGGAATTTGGCGAAGGCGTCATCACTGCCATCATCAAGCAGCAAATCTCGTTAAGAATTGCCAGCCACACGGCTTGCCTTCTAATTCAAAAGTTTGGCGAGCACACTGAGGCAATAATAAAGACTTCTGGGAATTTCCTTCGCCGCAGAGACTATCACAAGCCAGAGTGGAGGAATTGAGAAGCTGCGGATTAAGCGGCAGAAAGGCGGAATATATTATCGACTTTTCTCAAGCGGTAGCTCGAAATGAATTCGACCCCGAATCATTGAAAAACTGCGAACACGAAGAGATTGTGGAAAAGCTGACACAGATTAGGGGGTTGGGAGCTAAGCAGGTATTTTCAGGCAAGCATTTACATGCGAGTAATGCTATGAGACTGATATAGCGCATATCTGTGGGGCGACTAGCTTAATGATATCTTGCACCTTTAATCTGACTAATCTTGTCCTCGTCCCACCACCGCACCAGACATATTCATTGTTCACGACTTGCTCATCAAAATATATGGGTATCCTCTTCCTGTGTCCCACAGGAGGTATGCCTCCAGTGGGATAACCAGTGACCCTTTCTGCAGTTTCGTCTGCAGCAAGCTTTACCGATTTTGAATGGGAGCAAGATTCAAGCTTGTGCCGGCTCACACTGCAATCAGCTCTAACTATGGCTACTAATGGCTTTGAATCCTGATTAACGAAAACAAGGGTCTTTGCAATCTTGTCTAAAGGCATATTGGTAACCTTAGATGCTTCTGAAGCATGATGAGTAGAGCTTTTCTCCAGAAACTGAAACTCAATTTTGTTTTGGCGTAGAAATGCTGTCAGGTTCATTTTAATACTTTGCTGAAGAAATCAGCGATTTTGACAGCGAGGGCAGATTCGTATCCCCACCAGAAGTGGTCTGCCCCTTTGATGCTGTGATACTCTGTAGGTTGAGGAAGGCTTTGGCAAAATTCGAGGAACTGGCTGCTGGGTGTGAAGTCATCTCCGCTTCCAGAGATAAGGAGCTTCGGTTTGAGGCAATCTTTGAGGAACTCAAAATCGAACATGGAGAGTGGTGGCGAGATTGCAGCCAGAGCTTTAATTCGAGCACTTCTAAAAGCAACAGGGAGGGCAAAACCGGCACCGGCTGAATAGCCAACAAGCCCGATTCTTTTAGAATCCGCTTCCCTCACCGTGCTTACAAAGGAAATGGCGGCGTCGACATCCTCTTGCACGCCTATCCCTTGACCAAATTCCCCCTCGCTTCTACCTACCCCACGGAAGTTAAACTTAAGTGAGATAAGCGATGTTTGGAGAAGTGCCTCGCAAAGAGCATTAACCACATTGTTATCCATGCTGCCACCATAGAGGGGATGAGGGTGGCAAACTATCACTGCGGGGAAGGGCTCCGTGCCTTCGGGTATGGTTAATATTCCCTCAAGGGAAAGTCCACCGAAGCGGAATGCTATCCTTGTCTTTTTCACTGGAGCTACGGCTTACAAGGAATTTCTCTTTAAGTTCAGTAGTATAAGTTTAGGGGGAAGCAATGTCAAAGAAGGGAAAAGTAATAAATGTCACTCTGAGCGAAGCGAAGAGTCTAAAAGAGATTCTTCGCCTGTAAGGCTCAGAATGATAAATAGGGTTGCTAAACAATCTCAGGAATATGTGTGAAGGCTCTTGCAAAATACTATAATATTGATGATAAACCGAACCTCCAGTAAAGGGGAAATGCTTATTACTCGATTGTGGAATACTTGCGTGGCAAGTGAGATGATAAACCAAATCGAGGTCAAATCAATCCTGAACAAGCATAAAAAGCGGGATAGCTGGTTTCTGGATGACTATTCCATAAACCCTTATCAAGGCTGCTCTTTCAATTGCATTTACTGCTATGTCAGGGGCAGCAAATATGGGGAGAACATGACAAGGACCCTCTCTATTAAAACAAACGCCCCTGAGCTTTTAGAGAAACAATTATCAAGAAGGGCAAAGAAAGGAGAATATGGAATCATCGCCCTGGCATCCTCCACGGAAGCATATATGCCCATCGAGGAAGAGGCAGGGATAACAAGAAAACTGCTTGAGATAATTTTGGAATACAGGTTTCCGGTGGAGGTCGGCACAAAATCACCGTTAGTTTTAAGAGATTTAGATTTATTGAAGGAGATTGATGAAAAGGCAGTTTTGCCAGAAGACTTAAAGCCAAAACTAAGACATGGCATGATAATCTCCTTTTCTTTTGCAACATTAGATGAAAAGTTAGCCAGGATATTTGAGCCTGGAGCACCGTCGCCAAAGGTAAGACTGGAGACTATGCAGAAATGCAAGGAGCAGGGGTTTTTAGTGGGAGTAAACTATATTCCCGTCTTACCCTTTTTATCGGACTCAGATAGCCAACTTGATAAAATGATAAGAACGGCAAAAGATTATGGTGCTGAGTTTGCCTTGGTCGGCGCCTTAACTTTATTTGGCAAAGGACCTGCAGATTGCAAAACACTTTATTACAAAGTCTTAGAAAAGCATTTTCCCGAGCTCGTGCCGAAATACAAAAGCCTGTACAGAATCTTCCCCATGCCCTCAAAGGAATATCAAAAACAACTGGAAGAGAAATCCGCCGCATTGTGCCAGAAGCATGGAATCAGGCATATCATTATCTAGCGGCGATTTTTTGGGACGGAACGCTTAGTATCCTTCGCCTATTGATATCTTTTCTTAAACTGAAACTCGCACAACAAGCATAAAGTTGGTTTTGCTATAATTATGGTATATTAAAGATACGGCATGAGACAAAACAGGCTAGACCAAACAAACACAGTATTTGTTATGTTTTAAGTTGTCCGAAATTTCTTCGGGTCTTCGGAGGCAAAGTATGAATAGTCCATATATGATTGACTGGGCAATTACGAATAGATGCAATCTCAGGTGTTTGCATTGCAGAGGAATGGCTGAAGAGGAACTTGACGATAAAACTATTTTGAAGGTAGCTGAGGAGATACCCCTGCTTAAACCGCGGTGGGTTATCATAGAAGGAGGAGAACCACTGCTACGCAAGGAATTATTTGAAATTATTGGAGTGATTCTCAAGAAGGAAACTAAGGTTTATCTTATCAGCAATGGCATGTTGCTTGATGAAAGTTTTGCCCGAAGATTCGCAGAGCTAGGTGTGAAGCTTATGATAAGCGTAGATGGAGCAGATAAGGAGAGCTATGAGAAAATAAGAAAGGGAGCGAGCTTCGAAAAGTTAAAAAAGTCCGTGGCTGTTGCAACCGAACATAATATTCTTGATTCTTGTCCTGTAACTATTGGAAAACACAACTATCAGCAACTGGGTAAATTGTTTGGATTTATAAAAGAGTTGGGATACAGAAAGATTACTTTCCTGGGATTGAAGCCCTGTGAGAATTATAGAGACTATGTCTTGAATAAAGAAGAGTATGAAAACCTTTTCTTTTCTGTTATTAAATATCAGAAAGACTATGAAATGGATGTATATGTTGACGAGCCATTTTTCAAGCCATTTCTGAAGGAACACAAAATTGATTATTCAGCAAATCCTGAAAACGGCATTGTAGTTCCAGATGTTTCCCATTGTATCTTCGGTGACTATATGTTTATTGAAACAAATGGAGATGTAAAACCGTGTACATTTGCCCCTGTGGTAATGGGGAATGTGAACGGGAGGAGCCTTAAACAGATATGGGATGATATGCAAAATTCGGAGATGATTAAAGACGTAAAGGATTTCTCAACGAGAGAAAGCCCCTGTAGAGAATGCAAATATCTATATGAATGTGGAGGCTGCAGGTCAAGAACATTTGCCTTAACCGGAAGCTGGACTGAATCAGACCCCGCCTGTCCACTAAAGGGGCGGAAGGCATGAGAATTATAGGCATAGACCCCGGGACATACAGTTTTGATCTCTTTGGGATGGAGGATAACAGGAAAATTATCGTGGATGAATCAATCGAATCGGAACGTATTTTCAAAGACCCGCATATACTCGTCAAGAGACTTGAAGAACTAATGCCATTGGATATTGTTGTCGGACCGTCTGGATATGGGATTCCACTGAAAAATATAAAAGATACGACGGAGGATGATATCGGGAAGATGATTCCTTTAGATACACGGGTAGCCGTAAACGAGGGGATAAAGAATATACTTTTGGAGATGAAGCAGAAGAAGATGCCTGTTTGTTTTACTCCCGGTGTAATCCATCTCAAAACCGTTCCCTCTTACAGAAAATGGAACAAGTTTGATATGGGCACGGCAGACAAAGTGTGCTGTGTAGCTATGGGTATCAAAGGTCAAGCAGAGCGGTTGGGCATTCCTTTTGACAAAACATCATTCGTCTATGTAGAGGTAGGGTATGGCTTCGCGGCTGTGATAGCTGTCGAAGATGGAAAGATTATTGATGGGATAGGTGGAACAAATGGGAGCATGGGATTTCTTGCCTGTGGTGGATTGGATGCTGAAATTGCAATTAGACTAAAACCACCCGTAACGCAGGATATTGTTTTCAAGGGAGGATTAAAAGATTTCGTCGGGAAGGATATTGAACCCAAAGACTTAATAAACTTTAAAGAAGCTGTATTCCTTTTAGGCGAGAGCATAGAAAAGGATGTCGCCTCAATACTTGTTACTATGCACAATCCCAGGGAGATTATCTTATCTGGCAGACTAATGTCTCTTGATTTTATAAGGAGTGAACTTGCGCAAAGGCTGAGTAAATACGCTCTTGTGGTAAAGGCGAAGAATTTATCGAGGATTGCGAAGGAGGCTGCTTGCGGCGCCTATGTTATTGGAGAGGGATTGCTTGGTGGGAAATATTATGGGCTTGTAGAAAATATGGGGATTTCGAATATTATGGGGTAAATATATAAAGGGAGGATAGTGGGATGAGCGAACAGAACGAGAATTTGATTGCCTATTGTGGACTGTATTGTGGGGATTGCCTTAATTATAAAGGAGAAATTGCTGATTTAGCCAGAGATTTGCGGAAGAAGTTAAGAGAGGCAAAATTTGCTCGGGTGGCTCAAGGATTATCCGGTTTCTTCAAAGAATTTAAGAATTATGAGCAGTGCTATGAAGTTCTGGGCGTCATGGTTAGATTGCGATGTAAAAGGGCCTGTCGGGGAGGGGGTGGCCCACCTGTCTGTAAGATCAGAGCCTGCTGCCAGAAGAAGAATATCCAGGGTTGCTGGGAATGTGATGAGTTTGAGACCTGCGAAAAGCTGGATTTCTTAAAGCCCATTCACGAGGACGCCCATATAAAGAACCTGCGTAAGATCAGAAAACAGGGAATTGATAAGTTCCTGGGCATCTCAATTTGATTCTGATTCCCAATCTCTTTTATAATACATCTCTTTGTAATGAACTGCGGTGTCGCAGAAATTGCATGTCTTTGGAGTTATTTCCCTATGCATGGCGGAGAAGATAAATTTGAGGCACCGCTAGCACAGTAATTCTCAAGAAGTAATATAACGATGAATCACGCTGGGTTTGACCAATTCAAAGGTTCCCCTGATTATGTTATCTCCGAGCCTTTGAGAAATGCCGTCAACGTAAGTATTGTCCTGGGGAAGCCGTTGCTGATTAGAGGAGAACCAGGGACAGGGAAAACACAGCTTGCTCACAGCATCGCTCATGGTCTAGAGAAAAAGTTGATTGTATGGAACATAAAATCAACCACCAAAGCTCAGGAGGGATTATATGTCTATGATACTGTACAAAGGCTCAATGACAGTCGCTTTGGTGATAGAAACGTGTCTGATATCAAACAGTATATAAAGCTGGGTAAATTAGGACAAGCCTTCACCTCGTTAGAACAAGTGGTGCTCCTCATCGATGAGGTAGATAAGGCCGATATCGAGTTCCCCAACGATCTCCTCAATGAACTGGATGAGATGTCCTTCTATATCCCCGAAATTGAGGAGACAATCAAGGCTATCCATCGACCCGTAGTAGTTATCACCAGCAATGCTGAGAAGGAACTTCCTGATGCTTTCCTGCGCCGTTGCATATTCCATTACATTGAATTCCCCAGCCTGGAGTTGATGGAGGAAATAGTCAATGTGCACCTCCCCAACATTAAGGATGGCCTTCTCCGCGAAGCTCTGCGGACTTTCTACAAACTCAGAGAAATTGATGACTTCAGGAAAAAGCCATCGACAAGTGAACTCATAGACTGGATTCGGGCTCTTATTGCTGGAGGCGTATCCCCTGACAAAATATCAAGTGAAGTCCCCCTTGTCGGCACCTTACTGAAGAAAGAAACAGATTACGATTATTTCATGACTCGCATAGGCAAGAAGTCCCAAAGCAAGAAACTTGATGCCTATAGAATACCATACCGCTAGCAAATGAGAGCTCTACATGTTCGCTAATTTCTTTTACACCCTCAGGGAAAGGAAGGTGCCAGTTTCAATTACCGAGTGGATGTCGCTCATGGAGGCCCTTTCCAAAGGCTGTATCTCGAACCTGGATGAATTCTACTACCTGGCGAGGGCGATACTGGTTAAAAGCGAAGCCTACTATGATAATTACGACATTGCCTTCCAGGAGTATTTCACTGGTATGGAAGCTCCATCGGAGATATCAGAACAAATACGGGAATGGCTTAAAGGCCCCGTTAATCGGATGACTCTCACTGAAGAGGAACGCACCTTGCTGGATGGCATGGATTTTGACGAGCTACTCAGGGAGTTTGAAGAGAGGATCAGGGAGCAAACAGAGCAACACAACGGTGGTAGTTACTGGATTGGCAGGAGGGGCACATCTCCTTTCGGGCATTCTGGGTATCACCCCGGCGGTATCAGGATTGGTGGTGAATCAAGAGGTCGACATGCTATACAAGTTGCCCAGGAGAGAAGATTCCGGAACTACCGCAGTGACCTGACACTCGATGTTCGTCAAATTAAAATGGCTCTACGGGAGATACGACAATTGAGCCGAATTGGTCCTGAGGACGAGCTGGACCTGAAGGAAACAATCAATGCTACTGCTAAGAACGCTGGTGAGATTGACTTAATCTGGAGACAAAGCAGAAAGAACGCAGTTAAGATGCTTTTGCTGATGGACGTTGGGGGGTCTATGGATCCCTTTGCTTTGCTGTGCAGCCAATTTTTCTCCGCTGCGCATTCCAGCAATCATTTCAAGGATTTCCAGTATTTCTATTTCCATAATTGTATCTATGATACCCTTTATCAGGATATCGAGAGAAGAAAGGCAGTGAGCACGGAGCATCTATTACGTACCTTGGAGCCGGAGTATAAAGTGGTGTTGGTTGGAGATGCCAGAATGGCTACCTCGGAACTGAAGGAGCGGTATGGGATAGTATATTATTATGAGAGTAATGATACCTCGGGGGTAGTTTGGCTCAAGCGAATCGCTGACCATTTCACTCATTGTGTTTGGTTGAATCCAGATACGCCATACTCCTGGAATCACCCCACTGTTTTTATGATAGGGAAACTATTTCCCATGTTCGAACTCACTTTGGATGGCCTGGGGCAGGCAGTGAAGAAACTGGTTGTCAGGAAGTAACCTTCCTGTTCTGGGATGTCCCTTAACCGGTAGGCTATCGCTGATAGACATCTCGAATTTCATCAAAAGCTTATGGGTATGCAGGGATAGCAGCAATTTCATATAGCCATGAAGAGAACAAGAGGCTCCTGTTTTGAGTATCACCTCTCTATCTGAGCTGGATTACTCGTCATGGCTCAGGCATCTTTACGTCGTCAGCATAATTAGTTAAGCTGTAGCTTCAAAATGCTGAGTATCGTAAATATCTCCAAGTCCTTTGGAACTCAGATGCTGTTCAGTGGCGTCAGCTTTAATATTGGTGCCAGGGAGCGGATAGCTGTCATCGGGCCGAACGGTTCAGGCAAGACAACGCTATTCCAGATCATCATGGGAAGCGTAAGCCCTGATGAGGGCAGCGTCAGCATGCGCAAGGGTACTACCATAGGTTACCTGGAGCAGGATATCAGCCCTTCTTCCACGCAGCGGTTGCTCGACTA
>CAZEQL010000032.1:0-13195 GCA_964514415.1 uncultured Dehalococcoidales bacterium | reverse complement strand
AAGATATTCGGCTATCTGAGATACGATACTTATGAAGAGTTAGCTATCATGAATGACCTTTATCATAATGAGCTGCGGCTGTACAAGAACTTCTTCCAGCCAGTGATGAAGTTAGCCAGTAAAGAGAGAATAGGTGGCAAGGTAAAAAGGAAATATGATGTTCCTGAGACACCGTATCAGAGATTGATGGAATCAGGTCAGATTCCGGAGGAAGTTAAAGAAGAACTCAAAGGCATATACCTCAGCCTAAATCCAGCCCAACTCAAGAGGAATATAGATGCCAAATTAGCCAAGCTGTGCAAGGCATATGAGGAGAAAAGAGGAACCCAACAGGTTGACCCCTACAAAAAATTATCACCTCATACGGTAAGATATTATATGATGCAACAACCCCTAGTTGGGTTACCTACTTAAATGATTTGACACGGACAGAGCGTTATAAAGTGTTGAAGTTCTATGACTTTGTCACCATCTAACTGTTAAACGAAAATGTCACCCTGAAGGAGATGGTGGCATTGAACAAGAAAGAGCAGAGAAGGTTAATCTTGGGGACGCTAATAAAGTGCTGTGGGCTTTTCTGCTGCTAATGAGTTGAGTAAGGAATTATTTGAAATGGGAGCACCTTCATAGCGCGTTCATGCTCCATCACTCATTCAACTATTTAACACTATTGGTGTTTCTCCAGTGCTACCGTAAAAATCAAAGAAAAGGGATGTATGCCATTAAAGTGCTGAGCAAGTACAACCGTTTGACAAAGATACGCTACAGTATGTTAATATTACTAAGGTGTTAGTGTGCCGTACTGTTTTGGGAAGATAGCAGCAGATAAACTATCGTAACCAAAAGGAGGGATTTTTTTGTATGAATGCTAAGTATGTATATAATAGGGGTACATTTTACGTAAAGGTCTTTCACAGACATTCAATTCATAATATCCAGCGTGTACGTCTTAAAATTCTATAAATCATCCCACTCAATTTAAGCAGCGTTTTCCATTCAAAGGCATACATGTATGTCCCCTTATTGTGGAAAAGAAATTTATGCACAATGATGAAGTCAAAAGAGGGCACAAAGTTTAGTTTAACTAGAACCATAAAAAAGGGTATCAAACTAGAACTAGATGAAGTTGAGATACATCGACGCTTAGGCTATGAGAAGGAACAGTATTTGAGGCCAGAGATATCATCTCTAATAGATAGTCAAATACGCAAAGCACGTGAATTTCTCAAGCCTACAGCCTATTACACAATTAAGCCCCTTACTGGTGTTGGTAATTCTACTATTTCGGTAGATGGGCTGCTTTTTACATCCCGTAATCTTGCACGAGTGTTCTCTGGTTGCAGCCAAGCTGCCCTATTTGTAGTAACTATAGGCGAAGCATTAGAAGAGGAAGTTACTCAACTAACAAAAGAGGGATCAGTTCTCAAGGCGTCAGTGTTAGATACTGTAGGCTCAGTAGCGGTAGAAAAAGTAGCGGATTGGCTTGAATGCATGATTAGAAGCAGCGCTGCAGCAAATGGTGATGAAGTGGGCTGGCGTTATAGTCCTGGCTATTGTGATTGGGACATTCCCCAGCAGAAGGAGCTCTTTAGAGGGTTTGATGGTGACTTCATCGGAGTTAGTTTAACCGACACGTGTTTAATGATACCTCGCAAATCCATATCAGGCATCATAGGTATAGGGAAATCCTGTAGTACTTTCTCCGCATGCCACTTTTGTAACAGGAAAGGTTGCCCCTATCGGAGAGAGGAATTTGCCCTATGACTAAGAGGGGGATAGAAAGTGGAAGTTACAAGCCTCTATCACAAGAATCTATAGAAGAAATTCACGAGACAGCGATGAGAGTTTTTAAGGAGGTCGGCGTCGAGGTAAACTCCCAAGAAGCCCTTAATTTATTCCAACACACTGATGCTCAGATAGATGAAGATACACGGCGTGTGACGATTCCTCGCGATATGGTCATGGATTTAATTAGTAAAGCTCCGTCCGAGGTCACGTTATACGCAAGGGATAGGAAACATAACATAGTCTTAGGTGGCACCAAGGTACATGCAGGCACCGGGGGAACCGCTCTTAATGTTATCGATAGGAAGGACGGGCGTAAAAGAGTAGCCTCACTCAATGATCTAAAGGAAGGTGCCAAGCTGGTAGACGATTTAGAAAATATCCATATCTTTATGTTGCCTGTCTATCCCAGTGATGTGCCAGTGGAGAAGGTTGATGTTAATCGTTTCTTCGCTGGTCTGGATAACACCAGTAAACATATTATCGGTGGGGTCTACACTCTAGAGGGCATAGAGCAAGTTATAAAAATGGCTGGAATCATTGCCGGCTCCCCACGAAGACTTCGAGAAAGACCAATAATATCCATGATAACGTGCAGTATTAGCCCTTTTAAGATCGATTCTCTATACGGTGATATGCTGGTAGCTATAGCTAAAGCAGGAATCCCGGTGGTGTGCCCTGCTGAACCTCTGTGCGGGGCTACCTCCCCCGTAACCCTAGCTGGAACTTTGGTTGTGCAGACTGTTGATTCTCTAGCTGGAGTGATAATCAGCCAACTTGCCAATCCGAGCACACCAGTTATTTATGGCTCGGTGGCTAGCAGCACAGACTTACGGGACATGAAGTATATCACGGGTTCAATCGAAATGGGATTATTAAACGCTGCTGGTGCTCAGATGGCTCAATTTTATAAGCTGCCTTTTTACGCCACCGGAGGTATGACCGATTCCAATGCTATTGATGCACAGTGCGGTTACGAATCTTCTATTACCAGCCTCCTTTGTGCTCTGGCTGGTGCTAATTTCATCCATGACGCTGCCGGGTTAATGGAGTTTGCACTCACTATGAGCTATGAAAAGTTAGTGATTGATAATGAAATACTGGGAATGGTGATGCGCGCTGTAGAAGGGATAGAGGTAAACGACAAAACCCTAGCTTTCGATGTAATCAAGAAAGCAGGCCCTGGCGGCCACTTTGTTTCCAGCCGACATACCAGAAATTACATGCGGAAAGAGCACTACGAACCTACTTTAAGCAACAGGGAATTCAGAGAGGAATGGGAGAGGCAAGGAAGTAAGGATATATTCCAGAGGGCAAAAGAGCGGGCGGGAGAAATTTTAGATAACCCCGGATATAGCTTGCCTGCTTATGTGAGAAGCAGGCTATTAACCGAGATTCCCGACATAATTTCTTGATGCATTATGTTAATCATTGGTGAGAATATAAACGCTACTAGCAAAAAGGTAGCAGAGGCAATAAGAACACGTAATAGCCTCTTTCTTCAGGAGCTAGCCTTGGCCCAAGTAGCCACAGACTACCTCGACGTAAATGTGGGAGGGGGGAAAGGCTCTACCAAGCAAGAAATTGAGGATATGAAGTGGCTGATTGATATCATCTGTGAGGTCACCGACAAATATCTGGTTGTGGACAGCGCCAACCCTGAGGTAATTGAGGCAGGATTAAAGCAAGGGATGTCATTGCGGGCGGAATCAGGCAATCGCGTGACAATGATTAACTCAGTTAATGCTGAGAAAGCTAGGATGGAGGTTATAGGCCCTCTGGTAGCTAAGTATCAGGTTGATGTTATCGCCCTGGCTATGGATGATAGCGGTATACCTCCGCGAGTAGAGGAACGTATCAAAGCATGTGATAGGATTATAGAAGGTTTAAGCCGTTACAACACTCCTGTTGAGAGAATATATTTCGATCCTCTAGTGCTACCCATAGGGGTAGACACAACTCAGGGACAGGTTACTTTAAAAACTCTGGAACAGATTAAAACAAGGTATCCTGGAGCTAAGACTGTTGTTGGTTTGAGCAACATCTCTTATGGTTTACCACAGCGACCAGCAATAAATGATGCCTTCCTGTTAATGCTCATGGCTGCGGGCCTGGATTCGGTAATCATGAATCCACTGCGCAGCAGCGCTATAGGTAGTATCAAGCTGGGAAGCACGCTATTAGGAAACGATCCCCATTGCAAAGAATATTTAAAGTCGTATAGAAAGGGGCTTTTCAGCAATTAGCACCGAGGTTCAGCCTCGGCACCAGGCAGAGGGTAAAATGGCAAGAGAAGGAATTTTAATTTACGCTCCATACGAAAGGATGACTAAAGAGCAAATCCAGCAGATTCACCACACCTCTATGCAGATTCTGAATGACCCTGGCACAATATCTTTTAATCGCCAGTCAGCAGAGATATTCCAGGCCAACGGCGCAGATGTCACACCGATAGCATCTACGGACCACCCCTGTTGGTTGATAAGAATACCAGAGAAACTTGTTCTACAAGCCTTGGATAATGCACCTAAAACAGTCAAACTCGGCGCCAGGAATGAGGACAACAGTCTGATAATGAATGGTGAAGAGCCAAGGGTGTTCCTCATCTCGGGTTCGGAAACAAATATCTGGCTCGATGTTGACTTTCAAGCTTATGTTAAGAAATCCGATCCCAGCATTGAGATTCTGGCACCCGAATTCCACCCGCGGCGCGGCACTGTCTTAGACCTTTGTCAGGCAGCCCGCCTATGTGAGCATCTGGAAAGTCTGGATGCCTTCATTCGTCCTGTGAACATCCAAGATAAAGACATCACAGAAGATAATAAAGACGTAAACAAGTTTTTCGCCTCCCTGAATAACACCACCAAGCACGTTATGGCGGGACTGACCAGCCTGAAGCAGTTGAGCAATGTGATAAATATGGCGAAGTTGATAGTGGGAGGGGAAGAGAAACTCAAGGAAAATCCCATTATTTCCTTTATCACCTGTCTGGTCAAAAGCCCTCTACAATTTGTCGATGATACCACTCAGACATTAATTGAGATTTCCCGCAAAGGGCTACCACTAGTGGTTTCTAGCTCACCCCAAGGTGGAACCACAGCGCCTATCAAAGAGGACGGCATTGTGGCACAACTGAACGCCGAAGTCATAGCCGGCATAACGTTAAGCCAACTGGTAAATAAGGGAACACCGGTACTCTACGGAGCCGTGCCTGTAAGAGCTCGACTTGATAACCTTGCTGACTCTTACGGTGCTCCCGAGTCCAGCCAATATAACATCGACTGCGTCCAGATGGCCCGATTTTACAAGCTACCTTGCTACTCCACCGCGGGCGTCTGCGATGTAAAAATACCAGGAATACAATCTTCGATAGAAAGGTTGTTCTCAGATATAACAGTCACTTTAAGCGGGCCGCAATACTTGCATTGCGCTTATGGACTGCTTGATGGGAATGCTACCTTCTGTCCACTTCAGGCTGTTTTGGATGACGTTCACTTCCAGATGATTAAGTTTTTCCTGAGGCCCCCACGAATTAGCCAGGCAGAAGCAGATGCCTCCTTAAAACAAATGAAAGAGGTGCTAGGAACATCACAGAAGCTTTATATTCGCTATATTCGCCATATGTTACGTAACGGGCAAGTTTCGCTACCTTACCCCTTCGAAACAGAAGGCGCCACAGATAATGTGTTACTACTAGCCCACAAGAGGATGAAGCAACTTATCTCACAACCTGTAGAGCATATAGATTCAGCCACCACCGACAAGATATTCCGGGAGATACCTGAAATATTACCCAGACTAAATGTACGTGAAGAGAGGAGGGAACAATGAAACAAGATATCATTGCCTTACTTAAGGAAAGTGTTATCCAGGGTAGAAAGACTAAGGATGATGAAGGAGTAGACGGAAATAGTGTAGGAACACCCGGCGTGCTGGAGTTAATACAGTCAGCGCTAGAAAGCAATCTCGTTCCAGAGATGGTAATCAAGGAAGGTTTAACCGCAGGAATGCAGGTTGTGGGAGATAAGTTCGCGACAAAGGAGTATTTCATCCCGGATATGTTAGCCTCCGCCGAAGCGGTGAGTGGAGCTATGGATATTCTAAAACCTTATCTCGATGGGTCAGGCGCCGCGTCTAAAGGAAAATTCTTTATGGCCACGGTGAAGGGAGACATCCACGATATTGGTAAAAATATCGTGATTATCTTGCTCAAGGGAGCAGGCTATGAGGTAAAGGACCTGGGCATAGATGTCTCCTCGGAAAGGATCGTCCAGGCCGTCAGGGAAGATAAACCCGATTTTGTTGGTCTTTCCGCTTTATTGACCACCACAATGGTGGCTATGGGGGAGACGATTGAAGCGCTAAAGGAAAATGGCCTTAGAAACAGCGTTAAGGTTCTAATTGGAGGAGCAGCCGTCTCTGAGGAGTATGCTCAAGAGATAGGAGCGGATGCTTATTGCGCCGACGGTTTTCAAGCCATTAAGGTCCTTGAGAATTTTCAAAAGGTGAGAGCATAACTCAAGTGCACTGCTTTGATTGAAGGAGAGTAATTATGGCCGGAATCGTTGGAATTCAAGGTGCTGACAGCAATGAGTTAGATGGCATGCTTAGAAAGATTAAGCATAGAGGTCAGCATGAGACTTGGATAAATCGGGAGCAAGGAGTAACTCTGGGCTGCTGTGAGTTGAATGTGGGTGGAGACTCAAAGGCTGGCTCACATCATGTGGCTGATGGTGAAAGTGCAGTTGTCCTTGATGGTCGTATATACAATCCGGAAACAGCAAATATGACCGACGCAGAGGCTGTGCTGCATTTCTATAACAGATTTGGCACCCAATTTGCTAAAAAGATGGATGGGGACTTTGCCTGTGCTATAAGCGACAATGGTGAGATGATACTGGCTCGTGATGCTATAGGCGTCAAGCCTCTGTACTACGGGCATATTGATGGGAGATTATGCTTTGCCTCAGAGGCAAAGAGCTTGGTAGGCATGGTTGACGATATTAAGGAGTTCCCGCCAGGCTATGTGTATTCCCAGAAGTTGGGGTTTCAGAGATATACCTCGCAGGCTGTGGAAACTCCCGATTTTGAGAATTATGAGCAGGCCAGGGGAGTAACGCGCCGGCTTCTAATGGAGGCGGTGGAAAAAAGGATGAAAGATAATGCTGTGGGTGGGATTCTTTTAAGCGGAGGTTTGGATAGTAGCCTTATAGCCTACATGGCTCATGAGATAAAACCAGATGTCGAGTGCTTTACAGTAAGCATGGAGGATGGGCAAGACCTCCCCCTGGCGAGAGATGTAACAAGCTATTTAGGCGTTAAGCAGCATGTGTTAATGTTTGGTGAAAAGGAGATAAACGAGATATTGCCTCAGGCTATACATTACCAAGAGATGTTTGAGGAAAGCTGTGTGCATGGGGCAATCGCCAATTTCCTGGCGGGGCGGTTTGTCAGTCCACATACAAAGTGCATTCTCACTGGCGAAGGAGCCGACGAGTTCTTTGCTGGTTATGATGGTCAGTTCAAGCAGGGAAAGAACAAGGAGGAGGTCGCCTATATAGTAGACAGACTTATCAATGTAGCTTATAACACAGCATTGCAAAGGCTGGACAGGCTGAATGCTGCAAATTCCATAGAAAGTCGTACACCTTTCCTCGACCTCAAGGTGATTGATTTTTGCATGAAAATCCCCCTAGATTGCAAGATTCACGGCACGGAGCAAATTGGAAAGTGGATTCTGCGCCAGGCATTTGAGGATTGTTTACCCAAGCACATCATTTACCAAACAAAAAGGTTTTTTGCCCAAGGTTCAGGTGTAGCAGGAATCATGTGTAGAATGGCTGAAAGACACGTTTCTAGTAAAGAGCTTTTAGATCACAACCTTATAGAGGGTAACCCAAGGTTATCCTCTATAGAGGAGCTATATTACTATCGAATATTCAAGAAGGCATTTCCCCAGCCTGCATTTGATCGCCTGGTAGGTAGATGGGATCCCTTCAGACCGGATTTCTTTCTAAGATAAGACATATCTAATACGCTGAGCAAAGTAGGATATGATATGGCCAGAAGAGTTATTTCTACGGGAAGAGGTGGAAGTGGGAAAACGACTTTTATAGCGTTGGCTGCTAAATATCTGAGTTCCGTAACCTCTCCTTTGCTAGTTATAGACGTAGACGGCGACCAGAATCTAGCTGATATGCTGGGAGTAGATTTAGAAAAGGAAAAGGTAAGAACTATTCTGGACGTACTTTTTGACCTTCAAAAGGGCACAACCTATGAACAGTTAAAGTCCATGCCCATGCCCCAAAAAATAGAGTATTTACTCCATAGCGATTGTGTATATGAGGGAGAAAAATTTGATTTGATTTCCTTGGGAGTAAAATGGACAACTGGCTGTTATTGCCTCCCCAGCGACCTGCTTAAAGGGATTATCCCTAAGATGGCAAATAGCTATAAATATATGCTCGTAGATACGCCAGGCGGACTGGAGCACTTAAATAGAAAGGTAGTATCGGAGGTAGATGACTTATTTGTTATATTAGATCCTTCCTTGAAGTCTATAAAAAATGTCCAACGGACGCAGAAGATTACCAAAGATTTAGACATCAAGTATAACAACTTCTACTTGGTAGCAAACCATAAATTCAACGAGCATCTGGAGGAGCAGTTTCGCCACATAGAGGGAACTTCCTATTTAGGCAAGATAGACTATGATGCCAATGTAGAGAAATACAATTTTACCGGAAGGTCGTTGTTTGAATTGCCTGAAGATTCGCCAGCCTGCTTATCTGTGGAAAGAATATTGGCGAAGGCAGGCCATGCGAGCAATTAAATTCTAATGGAGTGATTGAATTATGGAGAGAATTATTATTTCCGCTATCACAGGCGCTACCACCGCTGTTCAGTTAGCCAGTGAATTAGTCAAGGAGTCAATCAATACATTGGGGCCCAATACGCCTGTGTCCTTCCCCAACACGGCTTACTACCTGCCCGTCATTTATGGCACTAGCGGCCAAAAAGTGGAAAAACTCAGCGATTTAACCTCGGCTGTCGACTACGCCCGTAGTCTATTACCATCTACACCCACCGAAGATGCGATAAAAAATGCCGGGGTGGCCACGCTAATCGCTGCTGAAGCCATAGAGGGAACGCGTTTTGCCAAAGGCGAGCAACCAGAGGTACGCAATGGCTACCAATTTAACGGTCCTATTGACGATGTGCAATTGCGTGCATGGGGCGTACAGTTAGCAGACGGCACCATCAGCGGCGTGGCGGCTATTATTGGCGCCGCCAAGAGCAACGAGGTGGCAGTAAAAATTGTTCGCGAACTCCAGTCTAAGGGGCTGCTTACTTTGCTATGTGGCAGTGTGCATGACCGCTCCATAGTAGACCAGTTATTAGAGGAAGGAATAGAATTGGGTTACAAGACACTTACTGTCACTCTGGGATCTGACACCGTGTCTGCAGTTTACGCCCTGGGCTACGCCAGCCGCCTTGCCTTCAGTTTTGGCAGTATCAAGACAGGCGAGTTCGAGAAGATGCTAACATGGAATAGAGAGCGCGCTCCCGTCTTCGTGCTGGCTCTTGGCGAAATAGATGAGCTAAAGTGCGCTGCGGCAGCCGGCGCCTTAACCTATGGATTTCCCCTGATCGCCGACACCACTCTTCCTGGGGTTATACCCTTCAGCAAAGAAGGGCAACAGAAAATCGCCAGTGCACCTTTCGATGAAATCGACGGTGTTGACGATATGGGAAAAGCCAAGTGGCTGGTGCAATACTGCCTTGATGTGCGTGGCATAAAAGTCAAGGTTAGTGAACTAGTCCTGCCGGTGGCTTATGGTTCAGCCTTCGAAGGTGAGGTGGTGCGTCGTGAGAATATGCAAATGGAATTCGGTGGTAAGGGAGGCACCTGTTTCGAATGGCTCACCATGAGAGACATGGACGAGATTCAAGATGGTAAAATTAACTTAGTTGGTACTGACCCCACTACCCTTGAGGCTGGTGCTAATACGCCTTTGGGCATCATAGTAGAGGTGGCTGGGAAAAAGCTGGAGAAGGATTTTGAGCCTATCCTGGAAAGGCAGATACATCACTTTATGAATGGTGCCGAAGGAGTGCAGCACCAGGGACAGCGGGATATTGCCTGGATTCGCATCAGCAAAGCTGCTGTTTCCCAGGGGCTTAATATCAAACATCTGGGGCATATCCTGCATACCAAGCTTCATGAGCAATTTGGCGGCCTGGTAGATAAAGTGCAGATAACTTTTTATACCGAACTGGACAAGGTGAAGGAACTGATGGAGGAGGCACGCAAGGTGTACCGGGAACGTAACGAGCGCACAGCTAATCTCACTGATGAAGCAACTGACACCTATTATAGTTGTACCCTATGCCAGTCGTTCGCTCCATCGCAGGTATGTGTTATTAACCCTGAACGTGTCGGCTTATGCGGCGCCTATAACTGGTTCGATTGTAAAGCCGCTTATGAGATAAACCCCAAAGGGGCTAATCAGCCTGTGCCAAAAGGTAATATCATCGACCCTGTGAAGGGCGAATGGGAGGGGGTAAACCAGTTTGTATATGAACACTCAGGAATGAATATAGAGCGATTCACCATCTATTCCATCATGGACGCTCCTATGACCACCTGCGGCTGCTGTGAATGTGTTATCGCTATCGTTCCTGAGGCTAATGGCGTCCTGATTGTCTCACGAGAAGATTATGGCATGACCCCCATTGGAATGACTTTCTCTACGCTGATGGGGGTGATAGGGGGTGGCCATCAGACTCAGGGTATGATGGGTTGTGGCAAATATTATCTAACCAGCAAGAAGTTTATCAAAGCCGAAGGTGGCATCAAGCGTGTAGTCTGGATATCGAAGAATATCAAAGAGGAAATGCGTGAGGAACTTAGCCAGGTTTGCCACCGAGAGGGTGTCCCTACCCTGCTTGACAAAATTGCCGATGGGGTCACGGTTACCACCATAGAGGAACTGCTCCCCTTCCTGGAGGAAAGGCAACACCCAGCACTAACTATGGAGCCACTGTTATGATGTGGCTGCTATTTTACAAGGCTGTTCGCTTCCTCTGCCATTGCGAGCGGAGCGAAGCCCTGAGCGTTTCGCTTCCTGTCATTCTGAGGGAGCAAAGCAACCGAAGAATCTCCTCTTCACTCCATTCAGAGCTTCGGCTCACCAGGATAAACTACGCGAAGGGGAAGCGAAGCAATCTATACTTACATAAACCCCTCTCCCTTTGTTTCATGCTATAATCACCAAAAGCGAAGTCCGCATATACTAGACTATATGTCATTGCCTTAAAAAGGTAGGAATATGATCGAACACTTACTTGGTATTATTCCACAAAGTCTAATCCCCTGGATTATAGAAAGATGGGAGCGAAAAAAAACTCGTGCTGAAGCATGGTTGGCTTTTGCTGAAGCCCATTTCAATGAAGTTTGGGCTTACCAAATCTACAAAAATTCCAATCAATGTTCACCAAGGGTAGTAAGATTCGCATATGGTTGTAGGTGGGATCCAATATCAATTATAACGGCTTCTCATAAGACCAAAGGGAGGGTAGTTATAGACGGACATTTCAGTTATCTCGTTCGCGAAGATTTGGCTGTGCAATCTCGAAGTTTTGCTTATGATAGAGCATTACTTAGGACACTAATTGATGATAAGGTTTTGAGAAAAGGTATCGGCTATAAACGTCTCAGTGATTTCGCTACCTATCTGAATATATATTTCAGTTTAGGTCACAGGGAGTTTTTTGAAACGTTTCTAGGCAAAGAGTTTTGGGCTAGCGTAGGGATACCAAACTGTGAATATAAGAAATTAATCGATGGAAAAGGCCAGTTAAATATAGACAAATATGAACAACTTGTCTGTAACACAAGCTATCAGGACACAATTGAATATAAGCTAATAACAACTCAGAAAGACCGTTTTCTTAAAAATTTGAGAGCTACCGAGATTGACCAGTATGATGTAATTCAACCCAATACAATTTTTGGGGGGCAAAATAAGTTAATTGAGTATAATAGAGGAGCGTCTTTGCTAAATTTATTTTTACGAGAAGAAAACGGCAACGGCGCATAACAAAATGTAAAAGAATACGCTTCGTTCCGCCCAAATTCGGTTTCGCCGGATTTCTTTTACACTGAACACGATATATGAAATTCGGCTTGGCAGCTTTAATAAGGCATGTTTTGTAAGGATGTAGACCATGAAAGGCAAGGCAATCCCTTTAAGTTTGTTTGGTGACGAGTTGTTAACTGAGAAAGGGACGGAGGAGAGGGGTAAAACCACCGAAAGGCTTGAGCAATTAGATTTTCACGGCGAGTTGAGGGAAGAAATATTACCATTTTGTCGATTAAAATACGGCGAGATATGGGAAGACCCGGTAAATAAGCATAAAGTCGGTGTATTGGATGCGACAAAACTAGAAGATGTAGAAAAAATAATTGGTGGTGAAAAAGCTAAATTGGTTATCAACGACCCACCTTACAATGTGGTAGTTGGAAATGCAAATACAACTAATCTGTCCAAGGTGAGTTTGGAGGAGTATTTAGAATTTTCAAAAAAATGGGTGAGAAACGCAATTACAGCTATGGATAAAGATGCTCACTTTTATATATGGATAGGTACAGATTACAGGGACAATTTTCAACCTCTGCCTGATTTTATTATCTTAATGAGGGAATTTAAAGAACTGAAACCTCGAAATATTATCACGATGAGAAATCAGAGAGGATATGGGACACAAAAGAACTGGATGTGGGTCAGACAAGAACTCCTTTATTATGTTAAAGGCAATCCTAATTTTAATGTGGATGCTGAATATACAGATATCCCCAAGATATTAAGAGGGTACTATAAAAAGATTAATGGAGAAATTACGGAGAATTTAGAGCGCAGTAAGTCGAAATATATAAGAGCAGGCAATGTGTGGGTAGATATTCAGCAAGTATTTTACAGGATGGAAGAAAATGTGCCTGGATGTTATGCCCAAAAACCTCTAAAGGCAATAGAGAGAATAATTTCGTCAGGCAGTAGCGAAGGGAATTTGGTGACAGATTTCTTTGCGCATTCGGGAACAACGCTAATTGCCGGGGAAAGATTGAAAGGAAAAGTATGTACATTCGACATTGACCCAGTATTTGCAGAGATTACCATAAGAAGATTAGAGCATTTTAGAGAAGCAGGCAGAACTGGCTGGCAGTGGCGAAATCCATTTCCTGAAATAGAGAGAGAGGCAAATTGGAGAATACAGATGGATATAAAGCAACTTAAAGACTATCTAGATTCACTTGCTACATCCTTGAAGAACGATGATACGAGTAAAGGAGGCGCATAATGCCAACAGGTATAAGACCACGTGTTAATGAAGCAAGAGAGTTTCTCGA
>CAZEQL010000031.1:0-13594 GCA_964514415.1 uncultured Dehalococcoidales bacterium | reverse complement strand
CTATTATAGCATAATATGTCAATACTTAGGAGGGTGTTTACATGCAAATATTAAACGAAATGTCATTTGGTGCAATTCAATTAAGTACAATACATAACCGGCCTTGCCCAGAGGGTAGGCCGATGAGGGAAATGTGGCACATGTCCTCTGGCTGTTAGCTAGCCCAAGCTGAGGCTGGGCACTACATCCAAGTCATAACTGCTTGTGTTGCCAGCTTGGAAATGGTAATAGCCACAAGCGGCGACCATCGCAGCATTATCAGTACACAAATGGGGAGGGGGAACGAGGACAGGAACTGGTGAAGAGTTAAAGAAACGTTCCCTTAACAATTTATTTGATGCTACGCCACCACTGAGCAAGATTTGTTTTACTTGTAATTGTTTTGCTGCCTCGATTGTTTTGGTAACCAGAACATCTACTACTGCTAACTGGAAGCTTGCCGCAGCGTCGGCTACTGAAATTTCTTCCTTTTGAACAAGATGCCATAAAGCTGTTTTCAGACCACTGAAGCTGAAATCGTGGTTTCCCTTGAGCCAGGCTCGGGGGAGGGGAAGGCAGGGGATTCCTGTGGTAGCTGCTTGTTCCATAGCTGGACCTCCGGGGTAGCCTAATCCCAAAATTCGAGCTGCTTTATCGAATGCCTCGCCCGCGGCATCATCACGAGTTCGCCCTAATTTCTCAAATTGCCCATGCCCCTTCATCAATACCAAATCGCTATGCCCTCCTGAGACAATGAGGCAGAGACAAGGGAATTTCACCCTACTCTCTCCATTCGCCCAATGAATTGGGCAACTACAATTGGACTCTCCGCTGGATGGTGAGGCGAGCCAATTGGCATAGATATGCCCTTCGAGATGATTAACCCCGGTAATGGGCAATTGCCTGGCTAAAGCAACTGCCTTGGCTACATTAACTCCTACTAGCAGGGAGCCAGCTAAGCCAGGACCATAAGTCACAGCAATGCCACCTATATCTTGCCACGAGCCTTCAGCTTCAGCCAATGCTTTTTCCACAACAGGGATGATAGTAAGGAGGTGCTGCCTTGAGGCAACTTCAGGGACTATGCCGCCATAGCGGGCATGAATATCTATCTGTGAAGCTACAACATTGGAGATAATTCTGCTGCCATGTTCAACTACTGCAGCAGCAGTTTCATCACAAGAAGTTTCAATCCCCAAGATTCTCATTTTCGTCCTCGTGTATTTTCGCCACCGTCCTGGCGTAACTCTTAACAACATCCTGGCAACACAACATTCCCAGGAGTTTACTAAAATCTTGCCTTCTCTTTATCTCCCACACTTGATGGAGTACAGACCCGTAAAAATGTTATATACTCGCTTCTCCTGCCTTCTTAACAGCATATTGTATTGCAAGTGGCGAAAAGAGTCCGAAGACTGCCGTTGTTGTCGCCATAAGTGTGACTATTGTGTCTCCAAGACCATATTCTGATAATGTTTGAGCTGCGAGGAAAGCGAGACCAACAGCAACACCCGCTTGATCTAGTAATGCGATGCCAAGATACTTCCTGATTTTTGGCTCAGATTTGGATAAGACCCCTCCTATGTTACACCCTGTTATCTTGCCAATGCTCCTGCCGGCGCAATACACAATTACAATCAACCATATGAGAGGGAATAGCGCGAAGTCCATCTCCATACCAATAGCGGCGAAAAACAAAATAAATACTGGCATCATAATATTGTCTATCAATTCGTTTGAGCGATTGCCAATATGGACATTGAGGTTAATTACTGCTGCCCCTAAAGCCATGCATGTGAGAATTGCCGAGACTCCAATCATTCCCGCAAGACCCCAGCACAAAATAGCAGCCGCGATACAAATAACAAAGATGTGGTCAGAAGAGAGATGTATTTTCTTCATGATGTAAGAAATAGTGGCTCCGATTGCCCCTCCAAGTCCTAGTGCACCAAAAATTTCCCATAATGGATAAATAAGAGAGGATGAAATGCTTACTTCTCCGCCTAACAATATCTTCGTCCACGTAACCCCAATTGTATAAATAATTATTGCAGCTACATCATCCAGTCCCACGATAGCAATACTTACATCTGTGAGTGTTCCTTTTGACCTTAAGTCCCTTAAAACTGCCATTGTGCCCGCAGGGGCGGTTGCAGGAGCGAGCGAAGCCAAAATTATGGAAAGTGGAAGATCCCTGGTAAATAAATATACAGAGCCCCCTACCACAACAACTGTCACGAGCACCTCTACAACCAATATAATCAGTATCTTCTTACCCATTCTTTTCAGAAAAGTGAAGGAAAAACCCGATCCCACCGTGTAGGCAACAAAGGCAAGCGTTATTCCGGTGATAATGACATAAAATTGCTCAGGCGCACTGACTTTCAGAATCGGTCCTATGATAATACCGGCGAAGATATATGCTAAAACCTCTGTTAAACGTAGCTTGCGTAACAGTTTGCCAAATATGAACCCGAGCAGGAGAATGAGAGCAACAAGAACATAAACATTCATGCCGTGTTCGTAAACTTATATCTGAGGGTTTTTACCAGGAGCTGGATTGTTACTTCTCCCAAGAGCCTTTTATTTTCATCAACAACTGCTAATCTGCGGATATTAAAGGTGGAGAGCTTTTTTAAAATGCTATCCACGCTCTCTTCAGGTGAGCACGTAACTGGATTATATGTCATGATATCCCGAATAGTACTCTCTCTATGCAATATCCCAGCTCTGAAAATTCCGGATATTTTTTCCCTCTTCTCTCTTTGAGGAATAATGCAATGCAACATATCATGTTCCGTTGCCACCCCCACTACTTTCATGTCTTTAGTATTGTTAACCACCCATGCGTGTGCCCTAAGGGAAAGCCTGGCAAGAAACTCCATCCAACCCGCATTTTCCCCTATAAATGGTGTATCCCACCAGGGCATCATTATGTCTTTTACTTTTACCTTGTAAAATTCTTCCATCATGGTTTCTTAATAACTCAAATCGGCCCAGCCAAATATACACATGTCCTATATTCGACAAGTCTATTTTATCATAGCAAACCCCAAGAGATAAGGATTTGGGATATATAACACCTGAAGATAACAGCACCTGGCCTGCCACCGAGCCCCCAACAACAATGCTAAGGATAACGCCAGAAGCAAATCTATGTGTACGTGGATACCTCCTCGGAGAAGCTAATTTGTCCCTCTAGAGGTAACCTTGCGATTTTTCATTACGATATGTCTATCTTGGTCAGTCTAGTTATTCTGTCTGATTGATGGTAGCTCTCACTAAATCACTGAACCCATCCAATGCTAAATATTAATGACAAACAATGTAGCTGTAAGAAGCCATTTCATCAAACAGGCGATGCTAAAAGAGATACTATCTATCTCAGTTCCGCTAAAAACTTGCAATAAAGATCTTTCATGTGCTTATATACTAAATTGTTTGCAGTAGACAAAAATCTGGTGTGTAACTGAGGAGACGAGAAATGAGTTATGGGCGCGAGTTACTCAAGGGGAATACCGACTCTTTGCTACTTTGCCTAATTAATCGCCAACCCACATATGGCTACCAAATCATAAAAGAACTGGGGGAAAGAAGCAACGGATATTTCCAATTCAAGGAAGGAACCCTCTATCCTGCTCTCCACCGCCTGGAGAAAGATAAACTTCTCGAAGGCAAATGGCAAACGCTGCCTAATGGGCAACAAAGGCGGTATTATTACATAACTACAAAGGGACAGCAAGTTCTATCTAAAAGATTAGCCACGTGGCAAGATTTCGCTAACGCAGTTGGGGCAATCATAGAGCCAGAAACCACGTAGTAGCGCAATGTCGAATAGCATAAGCCATTATTTAAATAGTTTTAAGGCTTGTCTAAAGATCGATTCAGCCGTCAAAGACAATGTGGCCCAAGAACTTTGCACGCATCTCGAAGATAAAAGCCAGGAGCTAAAGGAAAGCGGGCTTAGCGAAGAAGAAGCAGGCAAAGTCGCTACACAGGTTCTTGGCCCCCCTGAATTAATCGCCCAGCAAATCTATGAAGTGCATGCCCAAGGTAGTTGGCAAGAGGCACTTTTCGCTGCGCTGCCTCACTTTTTGGTCGCCCTGCTTTTTGCTTCATACTACTGGCAAAACATCATTTGCTTATCAATCACATTGCTGGCGATTGTCGGCATAACGATTTATGGCTGGCATTGTGACAAGCCCATATGGCTTTTCCCCTGGTTAGGCTATTACCTGCTACCAGTAATAGTTACCGGAATACTACTAATTTACCTTTCCAAAGGGTGGAGCTGGATAGCAGTACTCATCTATATCCCTTTGGCTCTCTTTGCGATTATTCACATGGTGAAACAAACTGCAAGACGGGATTGGCTCTATGCATCGCTAATGTTAGCCCCCATGCCTATAATGTTCGGTTGGTTATTATCTCTGGGCACTGGAAGCGAGTTCTTAACAAATAACATAGAAGTGGCACAATTACAAACAAAAGTGCCCTGGATAGTTGTTAGTTTTCTTGCTTTAGCTGTAGCAACGGTTGCCTTTATCCGCTTCACACAACGTCGCTGTAAAACCATCGCTTTGCTGACTCCCCCAATCATAGCCTTAATTGGGATAACCTCAGCAAGCAGAGGAGACATCGATTCCTGGGGTTGGCTGATATTGATTTTCTCTTTATTAGCCTTCGCTAGTCCAGTTTGGATACAGGCTAGGCCATTTCATACATAAGTAACTCTACACTACACTACCGAGTGTTAGCTTTCAGAAGATTAACCCTATTCACCGACTCCACAAGCTTGGTTGCTGCTGAATATCCTTCCTGTAAGGCACCCCCAAGTGTTCACAAGCAAGCTTGGTAGCTACTCTACCACGAGGTGTGCGCTCTAGAAAACCTAACTGAAGAAGGTAAGGCTCACAAACATCCATGATGGTATCAGCATCCTCACTAATAGAAGCAGCAATAGTGTCTAGCCCCACAGGCCCACCATCAAATTTATTAATTATTGTGCTCAGCACTTTATGGTCTACCTCATCTAAGCCCACAGAATCTATTTCTAACTTTGAAAGTCCCTCTAAAGCTATTTCCTTAGTGATTACCCCATCAGCCCTAACTTGAACATAATCCCGTAATCGCTTTAGGAAGCGGTTAGCCACTCGAGGTGTGCCTCTAGCACGCTGAGCAATTTGGGCAAGCCCCTCCTTCTCTGCTGCCACCTCGAGAATAACTGATGAACGCTCCAAAATCGTCTGTATCGCTTCCTCATCATAGAAATCAAGATGATATGTCGCTCCGAATCTATCACGAAGCGGAGAACTTACCAAAGCAAGATGTGTAGTAGCTCCAATTAAAGTAAAATGGGGTAAATTCAACCGCAAACTTCTAGCGGCTGGGCCTTTGCCCAAAAAGATATCGAAAACAAAATCCTCCATTGCTGGATAGAGTTTTTCTTCTACAGTATGACTAAGTCGGTGAATCTCATCAATGAAAAGGATGTCCCCTTCACGCAGATTAGTAAGAATGGATGCTAAGTCTCCAGAGCGTTCTATCGCTGGTCCTGAACTAACTTTAATACCAACCCCCATCTCAGCAGCAATAATATAAGCAAGGGTAGTCTTTCCCAAACCAGGAGACCCATAAAGGATAATGTGATCTAGTGTTTCACGTCTTTTTTGTGCAGCCGCGATAGCTATTTCTAGATTATCTTTAACCTTCCCTTGACCTATAAATTCATTAAGGCGTTTAGGCCGAAGGTCAGAGTCAAAGGAACTATCCTCAGTAATTGGGTTGCCTGAAACAACTCGCATAACAGTAAGTCCTAATCTTTAGAGAGAGTAATTTGAGTATCCAATTGCAAGCCCAGTGTCTTAGCTTCCTCATCTTGACCCTTCGCTTCGCTTAAAACCTGAGACGGGATGAGCTTGCCAAGGATAACATTTTCCTTAAGACCGCGAAGTCTGTCTACCTTGCCCTTGATGGCAACGTCAACAAGGACACGACCAGTCTCCTGGAAAGAAGCAGCAGCTAACCAGCTATCCTTAATTAAGCTGGCTCTAGTCATTCCCAGAAGGACAGCTTGAGCCGTTGCTGGTTTGCCTCCCTCAGCAAGTATGCCTGCATTTGCATCTTCATAATCAAATCGATCCACCAACTCTCCAGGCAAGAACCTAGTATCACCCGAGGAAATAATTTTCACTTTGTTTAACATTTGACGAGTAATAACAGCAATATGCTTATCATGTATAGTTACCCCTTGAGCGCGGTATACCTTCTGTACTTCATCAATTAGGTATTGCTGCGTTGCCTCTTTCCCCATAATGTGCAAGATATCGTGGGGGTCAATAACACCTTCAGTAATTCGCTGACCTGCTTTTACCTCGTCTCCTGATTGAACAAGCAAATGTGCGCCATGTGGAATGGCGTATTCCCTCTCTTCTTTTTCCTCACATTTAATATAAATATGGTTATCCTTAACGATAACTTGACCGGCAACCCTGGCTACTACAGGTTGTTTGAGCGCCTTCGCTTCATTCAGAACAGGTAAATGTTCTTCAGTGTCCTCTCTCGGAGAAAACAATATAGTGCCAACATCAATTAATTGCCCATCTTTTACCTCTGGTTTTGCCCCTGGTGGTAATGGGTATTCGTCCAAATAGAATTCAGAGCTAGTAACCTTGACTATCTTCTCCGTATCGGTGTGAGTTAACTCGACAATGCCATTAATTTCAGAAATGCTAGCGTTACCCTTTGGTATTCTAGCTTCAAAAAGCTCTTCTACACGTGGCAATCCAGCGGTAATATCAACGCCCACTACACCTCCCGTGTGAAAGGTACGAAGAGTAAGCTGGGTTCCTGGCTCGCCAATGCTCTGTGCAGCAATAATTCCTATAGCAGTACCAAGCTTTACTGCCTGTCCCCTAGCCAAATCCCTACCATAACAATACTGACAAACACCAAATCGGGAGTGACAACTAAGAGGGGATCTCAGGTATACCCGAGTAACATCCGCCTCAGTAATTCGTTTCACCCTATCTTTATCAATTTCTTCATTGCGGTCAGCAATAATCTCGCCTGTGTGAGGGTCAACAATCTTGTCTGCTGCCAAATAGCCAATAATCCGGTCACCAAATGGAGGCAAGGCATCTTCTTCAGTTTCCTTGGATATCCAAATTCCTTCAGTAGTACCGCAATCTGTCTCAGTTACCATAGCATCTTGAGCCACATCTATAAGGCGTCTGGTAAGGTATCCAGCATCCGATGTCCTCAAAGCAGTATCAGCTAACCCCTTGCGAGCACCATGTGTAGAAATAAAATATTCTATGGCTGACAATCCATCTCGGAAGCTTGACTTAATAGGAAAATCTATTATCCTTCCCGAAGGATCAGTCATTAGCCCACGCATCCCCGCCATCTGCGTTATCTGAGAGATGTTGCCTCTTGCTCCTGATGTAGCCATCATATAGATTCCACTATGAGGGTTTAAGGACTGGGATATGTCCTCAGTAATTTTGTCTGTGGTCTCCATCCACACTTGAACTGTGTTCTCATAACGCTCATCCTCAGTGATCAAACCACGGTTGAACTGATCCCTGATAGCACTAACCTGGCTGTCAGCGCTTTTAAGAAGCTTAGATCTAGCTGGAGGTTCCTCAATATCATTCATGCTGATAGAAATCCCTGACTTTGTAGCGTAGTCAAAACCTAATTGCTTAAGATTATCAAGGACAGCAGCAGTAGTTTCATTGCCCAACAACTGAATACAATCAGATACCAGAGACCTTAAAGCAGCTTTGTCCGCTATTTTATTGTAAAAACGAAACTGGGGAGGCAACGCGTCATTGAATAAAATCCGGCCCACGGTGGTATTTATTCTTTCCCTCTTCTCATTCCGCACTACAATTTCGGCACCAAGTTCAACAGTGCCAAGTTCATAACCTAACTTAGCCTCGTCAAAATTACTGAAAATTTTTCCTTCACCTTTAGCTCCAAGTTTAGTACTCGTAAGATAATAACAACCCAGAACCACATCCTGAGTAGGTGTCACTCCTGGTTCACCGCTACTTGGTAGTAGCATATTATAAGGACTAAGCATATATTGCCTAGCCTCTTTCACCGCCGCCTTGGACAACGGCACATGAACTGCCATTTGATCACCATCAAAATCAGCATTAAAGGAAGCACAAACTAAGGGATGAAGTTGAAAGGCATCCCCATCAATTAACACAGGTTCAAAAGCTTGAATACTCAGGCGATGTAATGTAGGGGCACGATTAAGCAATACGGGGCGGTTTTTAACTACTTCATCCAATGCATCCCAAACCTCTGGATTAGCTTTTTCTATTTGGCGTCGAGCACTCTTTAAGTTATTGGCATAACCGTACTCTATGAGTTTATGTATGACAAAAGGCTTAAATAACTCTAAAGCAACATGACGTGGCAAACCACATTGATGAAGCTTAAGTTTAGGACCAACTACAATTACAGAGCGACCACTGTAATCCACACGCTTACCCAAAAGATTTTGACGGAACCTTCCTTGTTTGCCCTTTAATATGTCCGATAGAGACTTCAAAGCATGATTATTACCAGTAGTAACTACACGTCCCCTTCGCCCATTATCAATTAGGGCATCAACAGCTTCCTGCAACATGCGCTTCTCATTTCGGATAATAACTTGTGGTGCACCTAACCTCATGAGGCGACGGAGACGATTATTACGATTAATAACACGTCGATAGAGATCATTAAGATCGCTAATAACAAAGCGCCCACCATCTAACTGGACTACAGGACGGAGCGCTGGGGGTAACACAGGAAGCATAGTCAAAACCATCCATTCTGGCTTATTTCCACTAAGCTTAAGAGATTCAACTAATTGCAATCGTTTGCTGACTTTCTTATGGTATTGCCCCGAGGCGCTATGAATTTGCCCAAGAAGTTCCTGGTGCAGCTTGTTTATATCAATTTTCTTCAAGATCTCTAAAATAGCTTCAGCTCCCATGCCGGCTTCAAAAACATCACCATATTTCCCCTTAAATTCCTTGTATTCTTCCTCAATAAACAACTTTGACGGCTGAAGACTTTGTACTTCCTTCCTTCTTTCTTTCATCTCCTCTTCAAGTTCTGCCTTCTTTGCTACGAATCTAGCACGCAGCCCATTTATCTCCTTTATCGCATCCTCATCCTCCAATTCAGCTTTAGATTGCAGCTCCCCGATTTCCTTATCTACCTGTTCCTGTTGCTCGGCAATCCTCTGAGCTACTTCTTGTTCAATCTGCTGGATTTTCAAATGCTTGGCTTCATCATCAACCGAAATAACAATATATCGAACAAAATAGACAACTCCCTCTAAATCTCGTGGAGACAGATTGAGAAGAAGCCCAAGTCGACTGGGTACCAATTTAACAAACCATATATGAGTAACCGGTGTAGCTAACTCTATATGTCCCATACGCTCTCTACGTACACTGGAATGAGCTACCTCAACCCCACATTTATCGCAAATCACACCTTTATAGCGCGCCTTTTTATATTTTCCACAGTGGCATTCAAAGTTTTTAGTAGGGCCAAAAATTTTTTCGCAAAAGAGGCCATCTCTTTCCGGCTTCAAAGTACGGTAATTTATCGTCTCCGCTTTAGTTACCTCACCATGGGACCAACTCTTGATTTGCTCTGGTGAGGCAAGACTTATTCGAATAGCACTAATACCATTAAATTGAGACATTTTCCTTTATTACCTCGTCTACCCCTACCTCACCAGATAAGAGATTAAGTAGACAAGGACCTCCTTTTTTCCTTGAAATTGCTTCGCTACACGCACAATGATAAATAGCTGCGTCTGCGAACAGGCTCAGCTTTGCTCATCCTCGCTGAGCATCTCAATAGCAAAACCCAAACTGCGCAGCTCCATAAATAGAACCTTAGACGACTCTGGGATGCTAAGTTGGCGGATATCTTCGTTCTTAACAATAGCCTCATACGCTTTGGCTCGACCCATTACATCATCCGACTTTATTGTAAGCATCTCCTGAAGCGTATGGGCTGCACCATAGCCTTCTAAAGCCCATACCTCCATCTCCCCAAAGCGTTGACCACCAAATTGAGCTTTTCCTCCCAAAGGTTGCTGGGTAATAAGCGAATATGGACCAGTAGAGCGGGCGTGCACCTTATCTCCAACAAGATGGATTAGCTTCATCATATAGACATTGCCTACAGTTATCGGTTGGTCAAAGGGTTCGCCAGTCCTTCCATCGCGAAGTTCCATTTTGCCAAAGGTAGGAGGGCAGAGCCCTTGCTCTCTGTAAATTTTTTGTGCCATCTGTCCCAACTCACCATCACTTAAACTTCGAGCACTTATGCCCTGTTCCTCAAGCCATAAACAGAGAGAGGCTTTTCTAGCTGCATCTCTATACCTGTCACCCATTACCTCTGCGACATCGAAGCCATGATGGGAGAGCCATTTCTCAATTTTCTCTAGATCAACCGCCGCATTACCCGAATTCCCGTCCAGGTTAACAGCACCGGCTCTCCATGCTACCCACGTCTTGGCTAAAGCATCCTCAATAGCCATGGCATCAGCTCCATCAAAAATTGGGTTGAGCACCTTAAAACCTAACACCTGAGCTGCCCAACCTAAATGAGCCTCCATGACTTGCCCAATATTCAAACGGGACGGAACACCAAGTGGGTTGAGAATAATATCCACAGGTGTGCCATCAGGCAAAAAGGGCATATCCTCTTCCGGTAGTATGACTGAAATAACTCCTTTATTGCCATGCCTTCCTGACATCTTGTCTCCAACTGAAATTTTACGCTTCTGGGCAACCCATACTTGTATAAGCTTGTTCACCCCAACAAGTAACTCATCATGGTTATCGCGGGAGAAGACTTTAATATTAATCACCCTCCCCCACCCACCAGATGGCATTCTAAGAGAGCTATCCTTTACTTCACGCGTTTTCTCACCAAAGATGGCTCGTAACAATTTTTCTTCCGCTGAAAGTTCAGTTTCCCCCTTGGGAGTGATCTTTCCCACCAGAATATCTTGGGGTTTCACCTCAGCCCCGATACGTACAATTCCCTGTTCATCAAGGTTTGAAAGGCTTTCCTCGCTTACGTTAGGTATATCCGCTGTGATTTCCTCAGGACCAAGTTTGGTATCACGCGCCTCCACATCATACTTCTCAATATGAATAGAAGTATAAACATCATCCTTAACTAGCCTTCTACTGAGAATAATAGCATCCTCAAAATTATATCCTCCCCAGCTCATAAAAGCACAGATGATATTCTGTCCCAGGGCAAGTTCTCCATTATCTATTGAAGAACTATCTATCAACGCCTGACCCTTTTTAACGCGATTACCTTCATTTACGAGAGGACGTTGATTAATACACGTACCTTGATTAGTTCTGATGAACTTGCTTAACTTATATACCTGCTCTCTTCCTTCTTCATTCTGGATTACAATTTGTGAGCTAGTTACTGAAGTTACTACACCTTCTTCAAAAGCAAATATTCCCTGTCCACTATGTTTAGCTATTTCCTTCTCCATACCTGTGGCTACTAAAGGAGCCTTGGGATGTAACAATGGTACTGCTTGGCGTTGCATATTACAGCCCATTAAAGCGCGATTAGCGTCATCGTGCTCCAAGAATGGGATAAGACAGGCAGCAGCGCTGAAGATTTGTTTTGGCGAAATATCCACAAAGTCTATTTTCTCTGCTAAATCCTTAAAATACTTACCACCTCTTTTAACCTCAAACGTTTCCTCAATAAACTCATTTCTCTTATTGACCGGAATGTTAGCCTGGGTGATGCTATACTGCTCTTCTTCGTCGGCTGTTAAATAGACAATCTGGCTAGAAACAAAAGGAACTACCTTAATATCTCGACTGGGGAGGGAAGCTAACTTTTGTGCAATTTCTTTTGTGACCAATGTCCCGGATTTAACTACAAGATGACCTTCATCATCCACCACATCTCCCCGAATCATTCTATCTAACAATTCTTCCGTAGCATTAGGAACTTCATGGATAACTTTACGATAGGGGGTTTCTATAAACCCGTACTCATTAACCTTAGCATAAATAGCTAGAGAGCCAATTAGGCCAATGTTGGGACCTTCAGGTGTCTCTATAGGACAGATTCTACCGTAGTGGGAATGATGTACGTCACGAACCTCAAAACCAGCTCGCACTCTAGAGAGCCCTCCAGGTCCCATGGCAGAAAGCCGGCGTTTGTGAGTCAGTTCAGCTAATGGATTAGTTTGATCCATGAATTGGGATAGCTGAGACCTACCAAAAAACTCTCTTATAACAGCCGCTATAGGACGAATGTTAATTAAAGCAGAAGGAGTTGCCACTTCAGGACCAAGGATGCTCATTCGCTCTTTAATAGCTCTCTCTAAACGTAATAATCCGATACCCAATTGTTTTTGTATTAGAAATCCTATTGGCTGTGCTCGTCGATTGCCCAAATGGTCAATATCATCAGGAGTTTCCCTGCCATTATTGATTGAAATAATACGGCGAATTACCTGCACCAGGTCTTCAGGAGTTAAACCTATGTGGTCCCACGGGATATTAAGCCCTAACTTCTTATTAAGCTTGTAGCGACCAACCTTACCTAAGTTATAGCGGCGAGGATTAAATAGGAAATTGTTTAGCATTGTTTTAGCGCTATCAAGACTAGGAGGTCCGCCAGAAGATAACTTCTGATAAACATCGACTAAGGCCGTAGCTCTGTCTCTAATTAAAGCATCCCGCTCTATGGTAGAGCGAATAAAAGCATGGTCAGGCGAGTTATCTACATCTTGGAAAAGAGAAAATAACTTATCATCACTCTCAAAACCTATAGCACGCAGCAAAGTCGTAGCAAGTATCTTTCGTTTGCCACTCACCTTAACTGAAATTATGTCCCGACTAGAGGTGTCAAAATTAAGCCACGTTCCATGTTCAGCAACAAGCTTAGCGAAGCCTAATTCCCGCCCACTTGCAGGATCCTTCGCTAATGTAAAATAAACACCAGGAAAGCGAGTTAATTGATTAACTACTACTCGTTCTGTCCCAGAAATAATAAAAGTTCCTTTATTCGTCATTAAAGGAAAATCACTAAGGAATAATTCTTGTTGCTTAATCTCCCCTGTCTCCTTGACTACCAGTTGAACAGTGACATAAAGAGGAGCAGAATAAGTTATGCTTCGTTCAAAACACTCAGCCACAGAATGCTGGGGCTCTCGGAATTCATAATCAACAAAGCGTAATTCTAGCCTAGTGTTAGTGTGATCTTGGATTGGCGAAATTTCCTCAAGTATCTCTTTCAAACCTTCTTCTTGAAACCAGCGAAAAGAATCAAACTGAACTTGAATAAGGTCAGGTAATTCCATAGCCTCGGGCAATTTAGCAAAAGATTTCACCAACTCATGCTTAGACGTCAAAGAAATAGCCATAATTCTTTCTCCTCAGAACAAAAATAAAACCAGTACCTTTAAGACATTCAATTAGGGGAAATTTAGAGCTGCTAAAAATAGAGGAAAGTCAGCTAACATAACGCAACTTTTAAATATAACACTACTACCAAAATTTGTCAATTGGATGTGCTGGCTGTGTCAAGACTC
>CAZEQL010000030.1:0-14918 GCA_964514415.1 uncultured Dehalococcoidales bacterium | reverse complement strand
GTTGATTATCTTGTTAGTTACTCTAAAGTTTGGCTTAAACATCCTTGTTCCTTCTCATACTCAAGAAATCTAAATTGTATTCCCCGATTAGCCCTTCGTCAGCAAAGGTAAGGACGAATCCCCCTTACTATTCAGGTAGTTTTGGAGGCGGCTGCACTCGCGCTTGAGTTCTCACTGGCAGCCCCCAAATGTGGATAAAGCCGGGAGAGGCGCTCTGGTCGAAAACATCACCTTTATCGTAAGTAGCCAGGCTGTAATCATAGAGAGAATAAGGCGATTTCCTACCTACTACGGTGCAATTACCTTTGAGAAGTTTAACCCTTACTATCCCGGTAACATATCGTTGTGAACTTTCTACATAAGCAGCCAAATCCTGGCGAAGACCGGTAAACCATAACCCATTATAAACGAGGTCAGCATATTCGTTAGCCACCTTTGTCTTAAAGCGGAGCTGCCCTTTTGTTAGTACCAAATCCTCTAAGGCTTGATGAGCTTTGAGCAATACTACGGCCGCTGGCGCCTCGTAAATCTCCCTTGATTTTATGCCGACTAACCTGTTTTCTACATGGTCAATCCTGCCTACACCATGCTCACCAGCTAGCTTGTGGATTCTTTCAATAAGTTTGACGCCGTCTAACTTCTCGCCGTTAAGGCTTACTGGTATTCCCTTGTCAAAAGCGATTTCTAGATAAGCGGGTTTGCCAGGTGTCTCCTCGGGAGATTTCGTCCAGGCGAAGGCATCCTCGGGAGGTTCATTCCAGGGGTCTTCCAGCACGCCACATTCATTGCTCCTACCCCACAAATTCTCATCAATGGAATATGGGCTAGCCCTGGTGATAGGGACAGGAATGCTATAAGTTTGAGCGTATTCAATTAGTTGCGCACGAGTCATATTCCATTCTCTAGCCGGGGCTATTACCTTAAACTCAGGCGCTAAGGCGGCTACGCCTACATCAATCCTTACCTGGTCGTTGCCCTTGCCGGTGCAGCCATGAGCTACAGCAGTAGCTCCCTCTTTTCTAGCTGCCTCTACCATAAGTTGGGCAATAAGGGGACGTCCCAGGGCTGTGGCTAGAGGATATTGCCCTTCATAAACAGCGTCGGCCTGGAGAGCTGGAAAGACAAATGAATTAACGAAGGATTCCCTGGCATCAACTACCAGTGCTTTTATAGCTCCTGCGTCAAGTGCCTTTTGCCGAATGGCTTCAAGATCGGCTACATTGCCTATGTCTACAGTGAAAGTAATAACATCCAGGTTATACTTTTCCTTAAGCCATCTTACGGCCACTGAAGTATCCAATCCGCCGCTGTAAGCTAGTACTACTTTATCCGACATGTTACCAACCTCCTTCGGACAAATCCTAAATCCTAATATCTAAACCCTAAACAAATTTGAAATTCAATGTCTATAGGGTCGGGGCTTGTCCCCGACCAAGAACTCTGAGGCGGGCATAAAACCCGCCACTTAAAAATGTTTTTACCGTTGCCTTGTCATTTTGCATTTTAATCTTTAATTTTTCCCTTCATATCTCTTCTAAAGCATCCTCCAGAATGCTAATTGCTTCATCAACGTCCTTTTCAGTAATAATAAGGGGAGGCATAAATCGAATAGCATTTGGTTTTACTTTGTTGACTAACAAGCCCTTTTTAAGGCAAACCATGACTAACTCCTCGGCAATTTCGCCGCTAAATTCTAAAGCTATCAACAACCCTTTGCCTCGCACCTGGGTAATGAAGTCAAACCTCTGCCTCAGGCCTTCCAGCTTAGCCATGAAATAACTCCCTACCTGTCTGACTTTTTCTGGTATATCATTATCAATAATATATTTCAAGGCAGCATAAGCGGCAGCGCAAGTTAGTGGATTGCCTCCAAATGTGGAGCCGTGTTCGCCCGGGGAAAATAGGGAAACATCCTCTTTGGCTAAGAAGGCACCAATGGGTACGCCACTGCCCAGTCCTTTAGCTAAAGTCATTATATCCGGTTCAATATTGTATTGCTCGTAAGCGAAGAGGCTTCCTGTTCTACCTACGCCAGTCTGAATTTCATCCAAAATGTAGAGAATCCCCTTTTCATGACACCAATTCTGCACTTCTTTGAGATAGCCACTATCGGGTACATTAACTCCGCCTTCGCCCTGGATTGGCTCTAACATTACACCACAGGTTTGAGCATTGGTTGCCCGTTTAATTGCCTCGATATTATTATATTCCACGCTGACAAAGCCTTCAGGCAAAGGCGTGTAAGGCTCATGGAATTTGTTTTGACCTGTAGCGGCAGTCATAGCCAAAGTCCTACCGTGGAAAGAGCTATAGGTAGTGATGATTTCGTAGGCACCGTTGCGGCGAAGTTTCCCGTACCTGCGGGCTAATTTCACCGCTCCCTCGTTAGCTTCGGTACCGCTATTGCAGAGGAAAATTCTGTCGAGGCAGCTATTTTCTACCAAAAGCTGTGCCAGCTCTAACTGAGGGATGGTATAAAACTGGTTTGATACCTGGATTAAGGTTTTAGCCTGGTTTTCTATCGCTTCAACTACCACTGGAGGACAATGCCCCAGGCTGTTTACCGCCCAGCCGCCAACGAAGTCAAGATATTTTTTATTCTGGTCATCCCAGACCCAGACACCTTGGCCACGAACCAAAGTTACAGGCAATCTACGAAATGTTCTGAGGAATAATCTTTGCTCCAGTTCCTGCCAGTTATTCTGCGACAATGCTCGTTCCTTCCTCTGCATTTTCCATTTCTTTAAGCAGAGCGTGGGACTTCGTGCCGTCTATAATTCGCGCCAGGGACACTGTGGTCAAGGCTCTGAGGCAAGCTTCTATTTTAGGTATCATCCCACCAGAGGCTGTGCTTGAAGCAAGCATCCCTTTTGCTTCAGCAATACTAAGTCTGGGCAATCTTTTACCTGATTCATTATAAACACCATTAACGTCGGTTAGAAATATCAACCTCTGGGCGGTCAATGCTGCGGCAATTTCGCCAGCGGCGGCATCGCCGTTTACGTTAAGCAAGGTTGTCTGCTCTCCCACAAAACCGAAGCTTACTGGCGCCACCACTGGCATGTAGCCTGCTTCTAGCAGAAGTCGCAGTGAAGTAGGGTCGACGGACACAATTTCGCCGGCATAACCTAGTTCAGAGTTCTTTGCTTTCGCCCGAAGCAAGCCGCCATCGGCGCCACTTAAACCTATTGCGTTCCCTCCTAATGCTTGTATACCCACTACCAATTCTTTATTAACTAAACCACCTAGTATTGCTGTAACTACCTTCAAAGTCTCCGCATCAGTTACTCTCAAGCCTTTTACAAAGTTAGTGGGAATGCCAAGCATGGCAAGCCAGTTGGAAACCTCTTGGGCACCGCCATGAACTACCACCAAGTGCACGCCTTCTTTTTGCAATTTTACCAAATCCTGCAGGGTGGTATCATGGTTGCCCAGTGTGCTGCCGCCAATCTTAACTACTATGGTTTTACTTCGCATCAAGTACTATATTCGCTGTTTATCCTAACATATTCCTCTGATAGGTCGCAGCCCCAGGCTGTAGCTTTGCTACCTCCCAGGTTAAAGCACAGCCTTATGGGTGCGTTATCGCTCCTGCTCAAAGCCTCTGCAAGCCCCTCTTTATCAAAAGGTACGGGTTTGCCCTGCCGCATAACCTGAATGTCGTTTAGATAGACATCTAGCTTTTCCTCCGCTATTTCTGCTCCGCTTTGCCCCAGAGCAACGACGATACGGCCCCAGTTGGGGTCGCTGCCGTGTATTGCCGTTTTTACCATTGCCGAGCTAACTATAGTCATGGCAGCACGTTTGGCATCAGCCCGACTTTTTGCTCCCTCCACGTTCACCTCTATAAGTTTCGTGGCTCCCTCCCCATCTTGGGCTACAGCTTTGGCCAAATGAATGCAAATCTCGTTCAGGGCTTGCTGAAAAGCCTCGCCGTTTTCAAAGCCTATCACCTCATTTTTAGCTAAACCATTGGCCAATAAGAATACGCAATCGCTGGGGCTGGTATCGCCGTCAATGCTAATCATATTAAAGGAAACCTCCACTGCCTTTTGTAGCGCTGATGATAGGAAATTGGCTTTTACCGATGCATCGGTGGTTATGAAGCAAAGCATGGTGGCCATATTGGGGTGAATCATGCCTGCCCCCTTGGCCACTCCACCAATAGTGAATTTAACCCCTCCCATATCAACATGAACCGCTAGCTCTTTGGATATGGTATCCGTGGTCATTATTGCCCGGGCAAAATCGTGACCCCCTTCGCCGCTAAGCACTATTTCTTTAATTCCATCGCTCACTCTACTCATAGGTAATGGCACCCCGATTATGCCCGTGCTGGCTACCAGAACCTCATTCTTGGAGACTCCTAGCTTTTTCCCTGTCATGCTTGCCATTTCCATGGCGTCGGCCAGTCCTTGTTCACCAACGCAAGCATTAGCACACCCCGAGTTTGTCACAATTGCTCTGGCCCGCTCCTGTAACAGATGCCTCTGGGACAGGACAACCGGGGACGATTTAATCTGGTTGGTGGTAAAGACACTGGCAGCCACGCAGGGCGATTCGGAGTATAAAATGGCCAGGTCAAGCTCATCCTTGCTCTTTATTCCAGAGTGGACTGCCCCTGCCAGGAATCCTGAAGCCGAAGTGATAGTACCTGAAGAGATTGGTTTAAACATAGAATCAATATAGCAAGAAATTTGGTCAACGTCTATATATGCTTTACCTTTAGGGTTTGCGATGCTAGAATTAAATTAAGGAGTGATATGTCGGGACATTCTAAATGGTCGCAAATTAAACGGCAGAAAGGCGTAACAGACGCCAAGCGAGGGCAATTATTTACCAAGCTTGCTCGAGAAATCATTGTGGCAGTGAAGCAGGGTGGCCCCAATTTAGAGAGCAATTTCCAATTGAAGTTGGCGGTACAGAGAGCTCGCGATAATAATATGCCCTCGGATAATATTGACAGGGCTATAAAACACGGTAGTGGTGAAGCTGGGGCGTCTGATTTGACTGAAATGACACTCGAGGGATATGGTCCGAATGGAGTGGCAGTTTTGGTACAGGCACTGACTGATAACCATAACCGCACTGTTCAAGAGGTGCGTCGTCTTTTTACGCGCTATAATGGTAACCTGGGTGAGAGTGGCTGTGTGAGGTGGCTGTTTGAAAGTACAGGGGTGATTATTGTAGAAAGCGACGGTTCAGATGCTGAGGAGGTAGCTTTGCGAGCTATTGATGCTGGTGCTGAAGATGTTAAGGCGGAAAAAGGTTACCTCGAAATATACACTCAACCACAAGATCTGGAAAAGGTAAGAGAAGTTGTTGAGGAAGGAAGACATGTGATTTCGGTAGAGCTTTCTTTAGTGCCTAAAACTACAGTGTTGGTAGACGAGGATAAAGTAGTTCAGACCTTGAACTTTCTTGATCAGGTTGAGGAACTAGACGATGTGCAGCGTGTCTTCTCTAATATTGATTTCTCTGAGGCCACTTTAGAAAAGCTGCATAGTCGGACGTAGCATGCGCATTCTTGGCATCGACCCCGGAACCATAAATTTAGGCTATGGCATAGTGGATGGTGAGGAGGGAATGCACATGGTGGATTATGGAGCATTAAATCTCTCCTCTAAAATCCCTATAGAAGAGAGGCTATGTACTTTATACACCAGATTAAGTGAGATTATTGCCAAGTATCACCCAGACGAAGTGGCTATCGAGGAGCCCTTTGTGGGATGTAACGTTCGGTCGGCATTCGCTATTGGTAGAGCTCAAGCGATGGCTATCCTGGCAGCAGCCAATCAGAGATTGCCCATCTACTATTATTCACCAACGGAGATAAAACAGCAGGTAGCTAGCTATGGAAGAAGCGATAAAGAGCAGGTGCAGGAAATGGTAAAGGTCCAACTTGGGCTTCTTCAGCCCCCTCAGCCCAGCGATGCTGCCGATGCTCTGGCTGTAGCTATTTGCCATATTCAGCAGAGTCGTTTTAATCGATGGCTGGCTTGTAGAAGTTAAGATGATTGCTACCTTAGAGGGGGTATTAGAATATCGGGGAATTGACTCAGCTATCATTAAAGTGGGTGGGGTTGGTTGCCAAGTGAATATGCCCAGCTCAACTTTAAGTAAATTAGGAACTATCGGTGATAAGGTCTCTCTTTACACCTACCTTCATTTAAGAGAAGATAATGTTTCTCTCTATGGTTTTGCTTCTAGTGAAGAGCTAGCTTTGTTCAAGAACCTTATCTCCATTTCAGGAGTTGGTCCCAAGGTAGCTTTAGCGTTGCTCTCATCTCTGGATCCTCAGCAACTGGCTATGGCTATAACCAGCGGCAATGTTGATCTCATCAGTGAAGTGCCGGGCATCGGCAAAAAGATGGCCAACCGTCTTGTTCTTGAGCTAAAAGGCAAGATAGAGAAGGAGTGGAAAGAGACGGTTTTACCCCTGGCTCAGGGAGATACCGATGTTATAACTGCCTTAACAAGTTTAGGCTATTCTCTGAGGGAAGCTACTCAGACTGTCTCTAACCTCCCAAATCCCGGAGAGCTAAGCCTTGAAGAGAAAGTTAGAATGGCGCTGCAGCAACTGGCAGGAAGCTAAACAACTATATGTTGCCGTGCTGGAGATGGGACGACTTGAAGAAGCAGAAGATTTAGCGAACATGGGCAAGGAGTAATTTCAGCGTGCCGCATTTTATCTACTTCAGTTTACTTCGGTTAGGCAAATCGTCGCTGGGTCAGGTATATCAGGTATTGCCTTTTATGGTAGGGAGTGAAGATGCCTCAGTTTAAAGTCGTTTCCGATTTCCATCTTACTGGTGACCAGCCACAAGCGGTAGATAAGCTGGTTGAGGGATTGAAGGAGGGCTATCGGCAGCAAACGTTGGTTGGTGTTACCGGCAGTGGTAAGACTTTCACCATGGCTAATATCATCGAAAGGGTACAAAGACCTACATTGGTTATTTGTCATAACAAAACTTTAGCTGCTCAGTTGGCTACCGAGTTCAAAGAATTCTTTCCTGAAAGCGCTGTGGGGTATTTTGTTAGTTACTACGATTATTACCAGCCAGAGGCTTATATCCCTAGCACCAACACTTACATTGAGAAAGAGACCGATATAAATGAGGAAATTGACAAGTTCCGTCATGCTGCTACCAGGGCCCTTTTTGGGCGCCGGGACGTAGTTATAGTGGCTTCAGTTTCCTGCATTTATAGTTTGGGGGCACCTGAGGAATATCATAGGTTCGCCCTTTCCGTGGAAAGAAATGGGAGCTACAAGCGAGATAAATTGGTTCGGCGTCTGGTGGATATGCAGTATGAGAGGAATGATTTTGAACTTACTCGAGGTAAATTTCGTGTTCGAGGAGATACTCTAGAAATCCTGCCAGCCTACGAAGAAACAGCTCTTAGAATCGAGTTCTGGGGAGACGAGGTTGCCCGCATTGTAGAAGTTGACCCCCTTACCGGCGAGTTACTGGCACATTTTGACCAGGTGGATATCTATCCCGCCAAGCACTTCGTCACCCCCTATGATAAGCTGATGGCAGCAATTGAAGACATTAAAGTTGAGCTGGAAGGAAGATTAAAGGAGTTAAGGTCTCGGGATAAGCTACTTGAGGCTCAAAGACTCGAGGCACGAACTAATTATGATATCGAGATGCTTCAAGAGGTGGGCTATTGCACTGGGGTGGAAAATTACTCCCGACATTTGCAGCAGCGTGCCCCGGGGAGCACACCATGGACGTTGCTGGATTATTTTCCCGATGATTTCTTGTTGTTCGTCGACGAATCGCATATGACCTTGCCTCAGATAAGAGGCATGTATTATGGAGATATTTCTCGAAAGCAGACTTTGGTTGATTATGGCTTTCGCCTTCCTTCTGCCCTGGATAATCGCCCGCTGAACTTTGAGGAGTTTAACAAGCACATCAATCAAGTTATCTATGTCTCCGCCACGCCAAAACCCTATGAATATGAGCATAGCCAGCAGGTAGCTGAGCAATTAATCCGTCCCACAGGTCTATTGGAACCCACCATAGAAGTTAAACCAATTAAAGGACAAATTGATGACCTTATTCACCAGATAAAAACCAGGGTGGATAAAGGAGAGCGTTGTTTGGTGATTACCTTAACCAAGAGAATGGCTGAGGAACTAAGCGATTATTTGAAGGAAATGGAAATAAAGACTCATTATCTCCACTCAGAGATAGATACGTTTGAGAGGGTGGAGATTCTCCGTGACCTTCGACTTGGCGTCTACGATGTGGTTGTGGGCATTAACTTACTTCGTGAAGGGCTGGACTTGCCTGAGGTTAGTTTGATAGCCATACTCGATGCTGATAAAGAAGGCTATTTAAGGTCGACTGAAGCTCTTATCCAGACGATGGGACGAGCTACCCGACACGTGAATGCCCATGTCGTAATGTATGCTGATGCTATTACTAAATCTATGCAAGAGGCAATAACGGAAACTAGACGTCGACGGCGGGTTCAGGAAGCTTACAACAAAGAGCATGGCATAACTCCGCAAGGGATAAAGAAGGCGATCAGGGATATAACTGAGCGAGTTCGAACGATAGCAGAAACAAGAGCTCCTTATATGACTACCACTGTTTCCAGGGAGGAACTGTTTCACCTCATCAAAGAACTGGAATCTCAGATGAAAGCGGCGGCCAAGAATCTGGAATTTGAGAAAGCCGCTATGATTCGCGACCGCATCATTGAATTAAGAGGTGATGAGGAACTCTTGCCTTTAACTAAAAGCAAAAAGGGTTAATAGATAGCCTCTCAAATCTTTGAACTAATGCCAAGTAACTTAAGTGAAGATGTAGGGAAGTTGAAGCGGAGTCTCAAGGACTTGCCTCAACCTCAAGTAGAGCCTCCTTTTGTTGTAGTTAGCGGCTTGCCGGGCGTAGGTAAGTCTTTTTTCTGCCGCAAGTTGGCGGAAAGAGTACCCTTTCTTATTTTGGCAAGTGATACTTTACGCAAAATCTTATTTCCGTCTCCCCTGTATGATGAGGGTGAAAATAAAAGACTTTTTCCTGCTTATCATGCTCTCATCGAGGAGCTTTTAACAAGGGGAATACCAATCATTTTTGATGCTACGAATCTCTTGGAGCGGCATCGCGAGCATCTTTACTATATTGCCGAGAAAACGAGAGCAAAGCTTATTCTAGTTAGCGTTGAAGCGCCTCCGGAGGTGGTGCGGCGACGTCTTCTTGCTCGGGAAAAAGGGAGCGACTTGCAAAATGATTCTCAAGCGGTTTGGGAAGTGTATCAGAAAATGAAGCCTCGAAAAGAGAAGATTTGCCGCAATTATTTCACTGTTGATACTTCGCGGGATATTATGGCGGCAATCGATAAGATTGCGCGGACAATCAAAGGATAAACAAATTTTCCCTTCTAACCCCTTCAATTCTTTGTCCAAATAAAGTAGAATGAATGTTTCTAAAGTTTACATATTTTAGGAGGACGGGTTTTGAAAATTGAAGTTATAGCTAAAGATATAGCTCAAGTTGAAGCTGATGCTATTGTGGTAAATCTTTTTGAGGGAGTGAATCAACTCGGTGGAGCTACTGCTGCAGTAGATCAAGCTTTAGATGGAGCCATCAGCCATCTCATTGGGCGTAATGAGATTAAAGGTAAGTTCGGAGAGGTTAGCATCATTCATACGTTGGGCAAGTTGCCGGCGGGGATAGTGGCTGTCGCTGGATTGGGCAAGCGTCAGGATTTTAATCTAGATAAAATCCGTGGAGTGGCCGGGGAGTTTTGTCGCTCATTACGAAAGTTGAATTGTCGCAAGATAGCTACAGTACTTCATGGCTCTGGCATTGGCAGTATCAAGCCTGAAGATTCGGCTGAGGCGATCACAGAGGGTAGCCTTCTCGGGCTTTATAACTTTAGCAGATATAAGAAACCTGAGCACGAAGATATTGAGGAAATGCTAATAGTGGAAAAGGTAGAGAGCAAAATTTCGGTGCTGGAATGTGGCATTCACAAAGGGAAAATAATGGCAGAGGCCACCTGCCTAGCTCGTGATATGGTTAATGAGCCATCCAATACTATGACGCCTACTGGAATGGCTGATGTGGCTAAAGAGATAGCTGGCAAATATAATCTGGAATTTAAAGTCTTTAACTTGGAGGACATGAAAGCGATGGGTATGGGGGCACTTCTAGGGGTGGCAAGGGGAAGCAATGAGTTGCCAAAGTTAATAACACTTAGCTATAAGGGTGATGAGCGCTCTGAGAAAGCTCTTGGCTTTATCGGCAAAGGTGTAACTTTTGATTCTGGTGGAATCTCCATTAAGCCATCGGAGGGCATGGGCGAAATGAAAGACGATATGGCTGGTGGAGCTGCAGTCATAGCAGCACTTAGTGCCATCGCCCAGGTAAAACCCAAGATTAATGTTACTGGTATTATTCCGGCTACCGAGAATTTGCCTAGCGGCACTGCTTTAAAGCCAGGAGATGTCTTGAGGGCAATGAATGGCAAGACTATAGAAGTGATAAATACTGATGCTGAGGGAAGGCTCATTTTAGCCGATGCCCTGAGCTATGCTGTAAAACAGGGTTTGTCTCCTTTGGTGGATGTGGCTACGTTAACAGGAGCTTGCTACGTTGCTTTAGGTACTCTTTATAGTGGCGCTTTTAGCAATGACCCAGAGCTAATGGGTAAAGTTCTCAAGGCTGCTGAGGAAACTGGAGAGAGAGTGTGGCAGATGCCTATGCCTGAGGAGTATAAAGAGCAAATTAAAAGTGAGATTGCTGATGTTAAAAATACAGGGAATAGGTATGGTGGGGCTATTACCGCGGCTCTCTTCTTGGCTGAATTTGTTGCTAATACCCCTTGGGTTCATCTCGATATAGCTGGCACTGCTTTTAGCAGCAAAGAAAGTGGCTATATAGCGAAAGGAGCTACTGGGTTTGGAGTCAGAACTTTAGTGGAATTAGCATCAGCCACGAAGTGTTCTGAGCAAAGCGAAGAATCTTGAGGAAATTATTATGAAGGTGAAGTGGCTAGGTCATGCTTGCTTTTTGATTACATCTAAGGACGGTGTAAGGATAATTACTGACCCTTATGCTGTTGGTGGAGGTATCGATTACTCTCCTATCGAGGAAACTGCTGATATTGTTGTAGTAAGTCATGAACATGCTGACCATAATAATGTTTCTGCGGTGAGAGGAAGACCAGAGGTAGTTAAAAGTAGTGGCATAAAGACTATCGAGGGGATTCAGTTTAGAGGCATTGCTACCTATCATGATGCCTCTCAAGGTAAACAAAGGGGGGGCAATACTATCTTTTGCTTCAGCGTAGATGACATAAAGCTCTGCCATTTAGGAGACTTGGGACACCTGCTTAATCCATGGCAAATCAATGAAATTGGTGCTGTGGATATACTGTTTATTCCTGTAGGTGGCTTTTATACTATCGATGCCACCGATGCTAGCCAAATATGTGACCAATTGACACCAAAAGTGATACTCCCCATGCATTTTAAGACGCCCCAGTGTGCTTATCCTATAGCCGACGTTGATGAATTCCTTAGGGGCAAAAAGAATGTAAAAAGGGTAGAGTCTAGGGAAGCGGAGTTTGAGTTGGAAAGGTTTCCTAATACCCGCGAAATTGTGATTTTAAGGTCAACTGGATAGGATTGCCTACTTCTTTTAATGTAGGATTTCAGCGAGAGAGCAATGATTGTTAATGTTTCTGATTTTGTCTTTACTCCTCCACCGCAGCTTTCTTGGGCAAGGCGGGTTTTAATTAAACCCTGCGCTGGCTATCCTTTGCCGTACCCTGTAACTACAAGCCCTGAAATATTGAATGCCATTATCAAAGGCATCAGGAAGGTTAGCGATGCTGATATCTTTATTGCTGATGGGACTCCCACTGGGGAATCGATTTATCCAATATATCAAGCTTTAGGATATAACTTCCATCGTGTACTTATGCTTGATATCAGGGATTCTATCTTTGTAGAGGTACAGAATCCTTTATCGAAGTTCTTTGCCGTAGAGAGTTTCTGGGTACCCAATGTGGTGTTACGCAGCGACTTCTTGATTAGTGTGACCCCTTTTAAGGTATGTGGTAACACTGGCCGTTTCACTGTGGCAAATCTTTTAAGCCTATTGCCGGTGAGCAAATATCATAAAGATAATTCAGGGGGTTGGGGAAGTCTATATGAACTGGGTATAGAAAGGGTATTAGCTGATCTTTATTTCACCTTGCCTTTTGACACAGGTATTATTGAGGCTCGTCAAAAGTTCTCCTACACTGAGGATCCAAGAAAAGGTGAGGTAGAGGAATATGGGAAAATCTTATTTGGTGAATCCTACGAGATTGACTGTGAGGCTTCTCAAATAGTTGGGTCGGAGTCCGAGCATTTAAAACTGATTAATGAGGGCAGGATTCAGCTTGAAGATTGAGTGGGCTCTCTAAAAATTCGAAGGATTTTGAGAGTTAAATGTGCTAATACCTTATACCAAAGTCGTCGAATTGCCCTGAAGGGTCTGACCAATTTACCTCTATCCTCTTAACTGAAGCTGACGGTGGACCTATTTTGAGTTGTTCCACCAGTTTATTTAATTGTTGTTTATTCCCCTCAGCTTGAACTTCCACAGCATCACCATCAGGTAGGTTGCGAGCATAACCTTTCAAGTCTAATGTTCTGGCTACATTTCGGACAAAATAGCGAAAATAAACGCCCTGCACACGGCCGTACACTGTAGCTGAAAGATGTGCTAATTCTGCCATTTTTGTTATTGTGAGCGAAGGCGAAGAATCTCTCCAGTACGAGCCTTGTCCAGTCGGCTCAGCCCCGCTTGGTAGGCTAGTGTCAATGCTTCCTGAAATTCTGTTATTGATATTCGTCGCGATAAACGTGGAATTTGGAAAGCTTCGTAGCAGGGGTGATATTGAGCCATGATATTGACGTAACTATTTGGAGAAATTTCCTTAGCAAGAAAATTCATCACCTCTTTTGTTCCTGCTAAGCCATTGGGTAAGACTAGATGACGTATCAAAAGCCCTCGTTGAGCTACTCCATCTGGGCTAATTTGTAGGTCGCCCACTTGTCGATACATCTCTCTGACTGCTGCTTTGTTTATTGAGGGGTAATTTTCAATGCCTGATAGCTCTTTAGCAGTTTTTTCATCGCTGTACTTCATGTCAGGCATGTAGATATCAATAACGCTATCAAGTATTCTTAAAGTCTTCACTGAATCATAGCCACCGGTGTTGTACACCAGGGGAAGGTATAATCCTGCCTCTACTGCTACCTCCAGTGCTTCCAGGATTTGAGGCACTACATGGGTTGGAGATACTAAGTTTATGTTGTGGCATCCTTTAGCTTGGAGAGAGAGCATCATGTGAGCCAGATCTTCTTTGCTTGCTTTCTCACCTTCACCCAGTTGACTTATGGAATAATTCTGGCAGAAAAGGCATCTCAAGTTGCAATTGGTGAAGAATATAGTACCTGAGCCATGTTTGCCCACCAGTGGAGCCTCTTCACCGAAATGAGGTCCGTAGCTAGATATTATGGCTTCCCTGGATGTGTGACACTTACCTGTCTCGCCTGTAAGACGGTTAACACCGCAATGGCGAGGACAAACGGAACAATTCTCCAGTAAAGATTTAGCTATTTCTGTTCGCCTCCTTAGCTCCCCGCTATGGTAGAGCTTCAGGTAGGCTGCCATGGGTTCCTTGCCACATAGAGAGATGTGTAAATGAAGACTGCCATTTAATTATTTCTCGCCAGCTAAAGGATAGATTCCGGGAAAACCTCCCTTCCCCCGTTTTATCTATTCCTCATGTTCCTCAGAACTTGTTTCTTTCTTTCTTTTCTTGACCACCTCTACTTCTGGTGGCGGCATAAGTTCAGAGATTAATATTGTTTTGCTGGCTCCTTTCTTAGGTTTTTTGGGTTCTCTCCGTCTAAAATCTCTTTTACCCATGGCTACTCCCTATGTCCCTCACTAAATAGGGGGAAATGATGAGAGGGATTCCCCTTCCGATAATTTTTCCCAGGCTGATCTTGCTGCTTGCATCTCAGCAGTTTTTTTATTTTTTCCTGTACCTTTGCCCAGCACTTCGGTTTCTACCAGGACTTCGACTGTGAATTGCTTATCATGGTCAAGGCCCGTGGTTTCCATTAAACGGTAAATTGGTGTTAATCTCTTTCTCCCCTGGATGAATTCCTGCAGCAAAGCTTTGTAATTCGGAGTCATTCCTCTGGCTTTCACTTTCTTCAGTGCTGGTGCAAGCTGTTTAAGTACAAAATTTCCAGTTTCAGTTAATCCTTGATCCAGGTATATAGCTCCAATTAGTGCCTCCAGGGCATTTGCCAAGTTGCTTTGTCTTGTTTTTCCTCCACTTGTTTTCTCACCCTGTCCTAGCAAGAGCCAATCACCAAGATTGAGTGAAGAAGCTATTTCAGCCAGGGTCTCACGGCAAACTAAAGAAGCTCGAATCTCGGTTAGCTTCCCCTCAGGTAACTCGGGGAACTCTCTGTATAGTTTTCCAGCTACTATAAAATCAAGTAAGGCATCACCTAGAAATTCCAGCCGTTCGTTGCTTGTCAGGTTAAAGTCAGGGTTCTCATTAAGGTAGGAGCTGTGCACAAAAGCTTGCTCTAACAAGGCACTGTTGTTAAAAGCTATTCCTAAGGCTCTTTGACAACTATCCCAAGCAATCATCTTACAACTCCCTTTAAAGTATAGCAACAAAACCTAGCTGGCTCAACCTCTGATCTCGTCCACATGATTAGTAACACTCTGCCTTCTCTATTGCCATTGCGAGGCATAGAGTGCCGAAGCAATCTTGGAGAAAGGTATAAGATTGCCACGCTTCGCTCGCAATGACAAGGTAAAATGGGCTTGCAATGATACAAGGAAACAAGCCACAGCGCAACCGTAGTGGCGGGTTTT
>CAZEQL010000029.1:0-15021 GCA_964514415.1 uncultured Dehalococcoidales bacterium | reverse complement strand
CCATCGTAGCGAGCCAGATTTGCTGAAGCTTCAGACGGGGCAAGTATATAGTAGGCAGCCAGAGCATATTTGGTATGTGGCAAAGAGACTTCCCAATCTATTTCTGCACCCAGTTCTTGTAACTTTTCTATAGCTATTTCTAAAGCTGCTCTTACTTTCTTTTGCATGCCCTCGACAAAATATTCCCTGGGAATTCCAATCTTTACCCCTTTGAGATCAGGAATTAACTTACGAGTATAATCTGGCACGGGATAAGGAACTGAGGTCGAATCTCTGGGGTCATGTCCCGCAATGGCATTCATTACTAAAGCACAATCAGTGACATCCTTAGTTATTGGTCCAATCTGGTCAAGGGAGCTGGCGAAGGCGACTAATCCAAAACGGCTAACTCTGCCATAGGTTGGTTTAAGTCCTACTACACTGCAGAATCCTGCTGGCTGACGAACGCTTCCCCCGGTGTCGGAGCCTAAGGCGTAGATAACTTCATCAGCAGCCACAGCAACTGCTGAACCACCACTGCTGCCACCAGGGACACGACTTAAATCCCAGGGATTGTGGGTGGGGAAGAAGGCGGAATGCTCTGTAGAGGAACCCATAGCGAACTCATCCATATTTGTTTTTCCTATTATCACTGCTTTTTGTGCCTTCAATCTCCCGACTGCTGTAGCATCGTAGGGCGGAATGAAATTTTCCAGCATTTTTGAAGAGCAAGTGGTGCGTATCCCTTTGGTGCACATAACATCTTTAATCAAAGATGGTATTCCTGTTAAGGGTGTAATATCGCCGCCATTTATATAATCGTCTGCCTCTTGTGCCTGCCTTAAAGCTATATCTTTGGTAATGGTGACACAAGCATGGACTTTACTTTCTAATTCGTCGACGCGGTTCAATACCGCCCTGGTGAGCTCAACCGAGGAAATCTCCCCTTGCTTGAGAAGCTTGTGCGCTTCATGAATAGTTAGCTGATATAGCTTATCCACTGGCATTCTTATAACCTCTCTTTAAGACTACTACGCTTGATAATCTTGCGCCAGTTACCGCCAGTTGCTGCGCGCATGGCTTTAACTTGAGGGATGTGCTTTATGCCCACAATTACTGGTAGCCCTATGGAAAAGGCTATCATAGGTGAGGAGTGGTAGATTAGCCAAGCAACGAGTGGGAAACAAATAAAAGCTATGCTATAGCAGAAAGCAATGTTACGCGTGATAAGCAAAGCTATCAAAAATATGACAATCCAAAATGGAATTGCTCTAGGCATCAAAAAGAGAAGGATTCCCATGGCAGTGGCTCCTCCTTTGCCACCACGAAATTTAAGGAAAACAGGAAAGATATGGCCTGTTACAGCTGCTACCCCGGTAAGAAGCTGGAATGCCAGAGGGACATTCAACCAGCGAGCCAGAAGGACTGCTCCTATACCCTTGCCTACGTCAGCCAAAAGCACTAGAGTCGCCGCTATTAGCCCGACTTCGTGGTAGACATTTATGGCCCCCATATTTTTGCTTCCCACCTCGCGGATGTCTACATTCCCTTTGAAGCGAGCAACAATATAAGCTGATGGGATGGAGCCAAGCAGATATCCACTTATAATGGCAATAATGATGTTAATCATTTAGCTAGTGTAGTTATTCCAAGATTGCCTGCACCTGAAAGCGACTTTCCTCTTTTTTAGGTGCATTGGATAGAACCTCAGCCTGGGAATATGACTTAGCTGCCTTATCCTCTCTGAAAACATTCTGCAGGGGAATGGTTTGAGTTGCTGGTGGCACATTTTCTGTATTCACTTCCTTGAGTATCTCGAAATTCTCCAGAATGCCGGATAATTGGAGGCTAAATTTCTCTGTCTCACCTTCACTCAAACCCAGGCGAGCCAACCACGCTATGTGTTTCACCTGCTCATAACTTAGTTTCATCTCAGCTTGACTGTGCTATTATAACATTGGGCTTTATGATATAACAAAGGTTGCTTATGCTTCTGGGACAAGGCTATAATAGGGGTTGTGAGAGTCTCACCACAGTGTTTCTCGGAACCAGTACAAAGCCACTTTTAATCAGTTTGTAAGTAGGGACTATTGGTTCATATGGTCTTATTAATGCTGCTGTTGAGTGGGTGAAGCAGGCTAAAAAATAAGGAGAGACAAGGAGTTGAAGTGTAGCGATGCAAATTCGTAATGTCGTTTTGCTAGCTCATCATGGTGCAGGCAAGACCTCGCTTGCCGAGTCAATGCTTTTCACCTCAGGTGTTATCGGGCGGTTGGGCAATGTTGAAGATGGCACCAGCACCTCGGATTACGATCCTATTGAAATAGAACGCCATATGAGCATCAATCTATCTTTGCTTCCGCAAGAGTGGAAGGGGACGAAATTAAACCTCATTGATACCCCTGGCTATGCTGATTTTATTAGTGAAGTGAAGTCGGGTTTACGTGTTAGTGAAGGGGCAGTAATTGTGGTTTGTGCTGTCTCAGGTGTGGAGGTGGGTACTGAACAAGTTTGGAGCGATGCTGAAAAACTAAATCTGCCTCGTTTAATATTCGTTAATAAGATAGATCGTGATGATGCTGATTTCTTTCGTACTTTAGAGGGAATCCAGTCTAAATTGTCGGCAAGGTGTTTGCCAATTCAATTACCTATGGGTTCGCAAAGTGATTTTCAGGGCATTGTAGACCTGGTAACCATGAAGGGTTATGGTGGCTCTGCTTTGCAGGAAATAGAACTACCTTCGGCACTTTTGGAGAAAGCAACAAGTGCCCGTGAGAAATTGGTAGAAGCGGTTGTGGAAACTGATGATGAACTCATGACTAAATATTTGGAGGGAGAGACATTAACTGATGAGGAAATTCTTGGAGTTATAAAGAAGGCGACTATTACAGGTAAATTGGTGCCTGTTTTTGTCGGTTCTGCCCTGCGTGGAGTTGGTATTGAACTGCTTCTTGATGCTATTTGTTCTTATTTGCCCTCGACTGGGGAAAAAGGTGCTGTTGTAGCTAGGAATTTGGCAACTAATAATAAAGAAGAAGTGAAACCTAGTATAGAGTTGCCCTTAAGTAGCCTTGTTTTCAAAACCAGTATTGATCCCTATGTGGGTAAACTTAGCTATTTCCGGGTTTATTCCGGCGTCATTTTTAGCAATTCCCAAGTTTGGAATGTTAATAAGAATAGCATGGAACGTGTTGGGCAACTCTTTACCTTGCTGGGCAAAAATCAGCAACCAGTGCCTCAACTGGTTGCTGGAGATATTGGGATAGTAGCCAGGTTAAATTTGACTACCACCAAGGATGTCCTCTGTACTCGTGAGCATCCTGTGATGTTCAATAGTATTGAGTTCCCTCAGCCAAATTTTAGCATGGCGATCCAGCCTCAGACAAAAGCTGATTTAGATAAAATGAGTACCGTCTTGCCTAAAGTTTGTGAAGAGGACCCTTCTCTCAAAATACATCGTGAACCTGATACTAATGAGTTCATTATTTCTGGGATGGGTGATAGCCATTTAGAAGTGGTTAAGGAGAGGATGCGTCGTAAATTTGGTGTGGAAGTGAAATTAAACTTGCCAAAAATTCCTTACAAGGAAACTATTACTATGCCAACCAAGGCGGAATATAAGCATAAAAAGCAGACGGGTGGGCATGGTCAATATGGGCATGTCTTCCTGGAGTTGGAGCCTCTACCTCGGGGTGGTGGATTTGAGTTTACCGAGGCGATTGTTAGGGGAGCAGTGCCCCAGAACTATATTCCCTCTGTGGAAAAGGGAGTCGATGAAGCAAAGCAGGAAGGAATTTTAGCCGGGTATCCTGTAGTTGACATAAAGGTGACCTTTTGTGATGGCAGTTTCCATCCTGTAGATTCTTCGGATACTGCCTTTAGAATTGCTGGAACACAGGCTTTAAAGAAGGGATTAGTTCAGGGGCAATCAGTGTTGCTCGAACCTATGATGAATCTTACCATAACTGTACCTGAGTCATATACCGGGGATATCATTGGTGACCTTAATACTAAGAGGGGGCGTGTATTGGGGATGATTCCTGAGAACGGTAACAACGTTATTGAAGCCCAGGTGCCCTATGCAGAATTGCTTCGTTATGCTATAGATTTGAGGTCGATGACACAGGGGCGTGGCAGCTTTATGATGAAGTTTGATCATTATGAAGAGGTGCCACTTCACATTAGTCAGAAAGTAATCGATGCCAAGAAAGAACAGGATAAACGGTAATGTCCTGGCATTCATATCCCCTTTTGTCGCAGCGAGGCATGAAGTGCCGAAGCAATCTTCTTAGCCAGCTAAGAGTTCCCTCAACTTATTAGTAAAAGCTGGTATCACCTCTTCGTATTTGCCGACCACCCCAAATTTTGCTTTCTTGAATATATTAGCCTCAGGATCCTTGTTAATGGCTACGATGTTCTTGGAGTTAGAGCAACCAGCTATGTGCTGGCTAGTACCTGATATGGCTATGGCGATGTAGATATTAGGGGCAACAATTTTGCCTGTGAGGCCAATATGCATTGCCTCTGGTACCCAACCGTTGTCAACAGGTGGACGTGAGGCACCTACAGCCCCAGATAGTACATCAGCTAGCTCTTTTAGCATTGTCTTGAAGGGCTCAGATCCACCGATACCTCTGCCTCCACTGACTATTACAGGCACATCCTCAAGTTTAATACCAACTACTTTTTCTTTCACCGTTTCTAATACCTTTGTCCTTATCTTTGATATAGCTATCTCAATTTTAGTGGGTATAATTTCTCCTTTTCTCAAGTTATCACGTTCCATTGGTGACATTGCCTTTGTCCTAATGGTGACCACCTGGGGCATAAGCTCGGTGATGAATGTAGCTTGAGCATTGCCTCCATAGACAGGTCGTGTTTGCAAAAGCACTTTTGTCTCTGGGTCTATGCTTAAGTTGAGACAATCTGTTGCTAGACCAACTTTCAGTCTGAAAGCCAGGCGGGGTGCTAAGTCCCTGCCTATGGATGTCTGTCCCATGAGTATAGCTCGAGGGGAAATCTCGTTAATTAACTTTACTAAAACTTGCATATAAGAATCTGCTTGATATTGGTTAAGCAAACTGTCTTCTACTGTATAAACTTTATCTGCTCCGAAGGCAATTGCCTCTTTAGAAGTTTCCCCAACTGCATCACTGATTAAGAGACAAGATAAGTCTTCTTTCAAATTGTCAGCAAGCTTCCTGCCGCAGCCTAACAATTCGGTGGTGATAGCAGCTAATTTCCCATCCGTTAATTCGCCATAAACTAGTATGCCTTTATTTGTAGCCATTATTTCTTACTTAGAGTATTTTTGCTTCTCTGAGCTTTATAGCTAGGTTAACGCCGGCCTCTGCTGGAGTCTCTCCTTCAATTATTTCACATTTGGTTTCCTTGGCCGGTTGGAAGAGCTTATTTAACTTGGTACGTCTTCCAGCAGCACCAACTTGTGCTGGCTCAAGTCCGATATCAGCAGGTTTCCATACTGTAGGTTGTTTTTTAGCTGCTGTCACAATGCCTTTCAAAGTAGCATAGCGAAGTGCCCCTAGGTTACTGGTCACTGTAATCACAGCGGGAAGCGTTGTCTCAATAAGTTCATAACCGTCGGGGGTAACTCGCTCTATTTTTACTTTTTCATTGGTAATCTCTACCTTTCGGGCTAAGGTTACAGCAGGAATTCCCAGGATTTCAGCGAGGCCTAAGCCAACCTGTCCAGCATCCCAATCGGAGGACTGCCTTCCACAGAGAATAATGTCATATTTACCTATCTTTTTTATTGCCGCGGCTAGGGCATAAGCGGTTGACCAGCTATCACTTTCCTCGAAGGCTTCATCCTCCAAAAGGATAAGTTCATCACCCCCTACGGCTAACATCTTTTTAATCACATCGCGAACTAATTTATTACCCAGGCTAAGAACAGTGATTTTACTTCCCATTCTATCCTTGATTTTTAGAGCAATCTCCATGGCGACTTCATCATATTGACTGATTACAGGCTTTACATCTGGTGTCCAAACCATTTTGTTAGTCGCTGAATCGACATTGAATAAGGAGGGTGAAGCTTCAGGATCAGGCACTTGCTTACAACAAACAATCATATTGAAATCTGGCATTGGCTAACCTCATTCAATATAAGTTTCTAACCGTTAAAAACACAGCAAGATTTGCCTTCTGTTAACAACTTACTATTTTTCTCGTATCTTTCAGGATTTTACTAGGGATAGCCTTTGCAGAGCTGCTATGAAGCGTTTCAGACATCTCTCTTTTCCTATTACCGCCATAGTTTGAAATAAGGGTGGTGTTGCGGTGCGTCCTGTAATGGCTACTCTTAGTAATCCAAAGAATTCCCTTGTGCTTAAGTTTAACTCAGCTGCCAATGGGCGAAGAACACCTTCAAGTGAAATAGCATCCCAAGGTTTTGCTATTTCTAGCTTTTGCAATGCAACTTGAATAGCTTTAGTAGCTGATGTACTATCCATTTCTTCGTTTAAAAGCAAGTTTGTATCATACTGTAGTTCATCAAGGAAGAAGAAATCGGCAAGTTGAGGAACCTCAGCTAAGGTTCTAGCTCGTTCCTGGATCAGGGGCATAACCTGGCGGATATAATCGCTATTCAGCGGGCGTTTTACCGAGAGAGGCAGATCTCTATCTAAAAATGGGATAGCTTGCTGAATGAACTCCTCTGGGCTTAATTGGCGCAGGTAAACTCCGTTCATCCATGCTAACTTATCTTTATTAAAAATAGCTGCGGTTTTGCTTACTCTCTCCAGAGAGAAATGTTTTATCAATTCTTCTTGGCTCATCAGCTCAGTTTGGTCATCAAGTGACCAGCCTAGTAGCGCTAAGAAGTTAACCATTGCATTTGGGAGATAACCTTGTTTTTGATAGTCGGCAATATTAGTAGCGCCGTGTCTCTTGGAGAGCTTAGCCCGAGTAGGTCCTAATATCATAGGTAAGTGAGCAAATTGTGGAGGTTGCCAGTTCAGAGCTTGATAAAGTAAAACATGACGAGGAGTGCTGGAAAGCCATTCATCAGCCCTGAGGATATGTGAAATAGCCATTAAGTGGTCATCTAACACATTGGCAAGATGGTATGTGGGGTAGCCATCGGACTTAAGCAAAATGAAATCGTCTAGGGTATCGTTCTTAAAAGTTATCGAGCCGCGAATTAAATCATGGAAAGTAGTTTCACCTACAAGTGGGGTTTTGAAGCGGACCACAGGGGTGATGCCTGTTGCCTCTAGCTGAGCCTTTTTTTGTGATGTTAGACATCGGCAGCACCCATCGTATTTTGGCGGTTGTTTCCGCTTCATTTGTTCTTGACGCATCGCCTTTAATCGCTCCGGGGAGCAGTAACATAAATAGGCGTGACCTTCTTTAATCAATCTGTTGGCGGCTTCGTGGTAAATAGGTAAGCGCTGTGATTGAAAATAAGGGCCCTCATCCCAGTTTAACCCCAGCCAGCGCAAGCTATCCAGTATCATTTCCACTGCCTCATCTACTTTACGGGTAAGGTCTGTGTCCTCAATGCGTAGAATGAACTTACCTTTATGATGTCGGGCAAAAAGCCAGTTAAATAAAGCAGTTCTAATGTTGCCTAAATGCGGGTATCCTGTGGGACTGGGTGCAAAACGGACTCTGACAGGGATATTTAACTCAGGTTGCATTGCAGCATATTTTGACCTTTGTGAAGCTCAAGTTACTTGGAGAGAGCTTGTTGTAATCCCGTTAGCTGTTTTAGATGTTTTTTAAGTCTTTGGGAAAGTTGTTCAACTTGATTTAGAGCATCTTCAGTGGCTTCTATCTCTGTGGTTATCTTGAACAGAGTTACATTTCTCTGTTCGCTTAGCTCTGTTTCTAAATTAGCCAGTTCCTTTACCTCAAGTTCTCCTATTAGATGAGATAAGAGATCGTTTTCTCTCGTTATTTGCTCCTTGCTGAGTTCTCCAAAGGATTTCAACTTGTTTACTCTCTAGCTATTTTTCATTCCAATATAGCATATTTTTGTTTCTTTAAACAAGTCTCCTTCCTAGATGTTATGGATTAAAGATGCTAAGGTTTGCTTCAAGTCTATGGGCAGGGGACAAGTAAATTCCCGGTATTGGTTTGTTGATGGCAAGTGGAAGCCGAGGCGATGGGCATGGACAAATTGCCTTTTAGTATAAGCTGATTTAGTTCCATAAACGGGATCGCCAACTATAGGATAACCAATAGCTGATAGGTGTACTCTAATCTGATGTGTACGTCCAGTTTTGGGAGTAACCTCGAGTAAAGTATAATTATTGGAGTATTCTTTAACATGATATCGAGTGCTGGCTTCTTTTCCTGTCTTTACTATTGCCATTCGTTTGCGATTGGAAGGGTCTCGCCCAATGGGGGCTTCAATTATTCCTTGTTCTGGGAATAGCCTTCCTTTCACTAAAACAAGATATTCTTTAGTTACAGTACGGTCTTTAAACTGGTTGATTAGATGTACCTTGGCAAAATCATTTTTAGCGATGACCATGAGCCCTGATGTATCCTTGTCTAGCCTGTGGACTATGCCAGGGCGTATTAAATCATTACTCGTAACCAAGCTGGGACAGTGCGCTAGGATGGCGTTGACTAAAGTGTGATTAGGATGTCCTGGGGCAGGATGGACAGTCAGTCCTGCCGGTTTATCTACGACTAATACATCTTTATCTTCATAAATTATGGATAGGGGGATTGGTTCAACTAAAGGGTAGGTTGGTGGAGGGGGAAGCTCGATTGTTATTCGGTCGGTTTCATTTAGTTTTTGGCTTGCCTTCGTCTTGTACCCATTGACTAAGATATGGCCCTGCTCAATTAAATTCTGTAAGTAAGAGCGAGAAAATTGCGGAAGAACTTGAGTTAAATATTTATCCAGGCGGGTGCCCGAAATAGGTGGGTTGAATTGAAGTTTCTTAATTCTTATGGGTATGGTTGTGTTCATGTACTTTTCTGAATAATTCAAATCGACATATGAAATAAATAAAGGAAAAGATGCCTATTACTATAGCTGCGTCAGCAAGGTTAAAAGCTGGCCAGTGAAATGTGTGCCATAGGCGAACATCGATAAAGTCAGTAACGCAACCCAGACGGAGGCGGTCTATCAGGTTACCTGCAGCGCCGCCTAGAATTAAGCCGAGAGATATATTGCTTAAAGTGGTAGTCGGGGATAAGTAACGCAGGAATAACAAGATAATCAACAAGCTGGCTATGGTGATAATAGTGAGAAGGAAAGCTTGATTAGCAAATAGACCAAAAGCTGAGCCTGTATTTGTAACGTAGGTTAAGCGTAAAAATCCTGTTTGTGGCAGTGATTCTCCTGGCGTTAAATTAGCCCTAATCCATAGTTTGCTTAATTGATCTAGGGCGACTATTAAGGCGGCGGTAGCCAGAAATAGCGCTATCTTTTTTCTATCTTGTCCCTTTCGCATCCTTTGCCTGGCGCGCTTTGCAACTCAAGCATAAGCTTGCCTGAGGCAAAGCTTCAAGGCGGGCTTGTTCTATGGGTTGCCCGCAAGAATCACACAATCCATAAGTGCCTGCTTCATATTTTTGCAGAGCATGCTCTATTTTAACAAGCATGCCACTTAACTCTTTTCCCAAAGCTAGCCTTTTCTCTAGATCACAGGCTTCGTCTGCTGCCTCATCCCTTTTACCAAATGGACTAGCTTCTCTTTTCTCTGGTGACGACAACCCGTGAGCTCGTAATCGCCCCAGTTTTTCTAGTAGTTGCGTTTTCCTTTCCTTTAAACGCTCATGAAGTTCGATAAAGTCAGCCACCTTATACCCTCCTCCTCCTAGTTTATAACTATTTCATATTAAAAAGCTAGACAAATTAAGCGAAGCCAGCAATTGTTACTATGTGGCGGTGGGTTTACTGAAAACGTCTCTTATATTGGGATGTAAGGCACTGCCGAGTTCTTCCACAGATGCATATCTAATTTTGTTAAGTTTCCTTTGCTTTTTTTCAAATTCAATTCTGGAATAAAGCTTCTCAGGATGCAAGTAAATATCATCCAAATGCCTTACCGCGCTTGGTATTTTAAAGCCTGTAGGTGAAGCTACCCAATCTTCAAGGCCTCCCCTTAATAAGGAGTCCAGTATAGCTGTGGTGTATTCCAATCTTATATCTTTGTACCTTTCTCCTTCACCTACCCCTCCAGTATTTATTAAATAGTAATTCATGTGAGGGAGACCTTTCAATATTCCATAAAATGTATTTGCATGTTCCACTCTGTCACCAGCTACAAAGGGGTCATAAAAGAACTCACTTTTAATTCTTCCTGCTTGGGTTGGGTCACCTGCCGAGGATTCCATTGACTGCCCTAAAATCATGAGTGCTACCGCCTGCTCCCGGGTTAATTGTGATATCGCAGGTATCAAAGGCCCTCTGGTGATAAGAATCAAGTTATCAATCCGAGCAACATCAATATAAGAGCTGGCGTGCAAGAAATCTCTTCTATGCATGATTGCTCTTCCATTAGATGTCCTTTCGAAATTATAAAAGTCAAAGTCTCCATCTTCAGTTACATAAACATTCTCACACAGAGTCTCTGGTTTTAATAAACCATAAAATATCTCGAGTTGGTTCCCTGGATTTACAGCTTCGGTCTTTACAAATACCCCTCCAGCTTCAAAGCCATAAAAAGAACCATCTGGCATGAAAGTTCCACCATCATCTTGAACAAGCCAAGATTTTTCCTTTCCCTTTCTAGCCAAAATTTTAGAGGTCAGAGTTGTTTTCCCATTCGCAGTTAAAGCCAGAAACAGCGACCTAGTGGTTTTGTAATCCCCGTGTGTTGATTGGAGATAATCCTCTCTACAGCCAGCATGCAAAAAAATTCCGCCCCTTTTAGTTTTAGCCACCCAATCTTCCGCAGCGAAAACCCCCTTTTTATATTCACCTATGTAATTGCTATTCCTGATTACCTTAATCACCCTCCCGTTATCCAGCATGGCTAACCTTATAGTTATATCTTTTTTGGGAAGTGGCTTGGACTTATTAGACTCAAAAGCCTCATCAGCGAACATCAAAATTTCATACGTTGGTTGCGCAATCTCTTTTTTTGCCGGCAGGTAGAGATTTCCTGCATAGGCAACGTGGGCAAATCTTTCAGGGATGGTTAATCTAACTGTGGTTTCACTACTTTTATTGCCCACCCGTCTATCAACGGAAATTAATCTTTCCTTATCCAAAGCCTCCTCACATTGAGCTAATAGTAGTTGCTCTGCTTTGTCGAAGGGATGGTCAACACTGTTTTCAGTGAACATCGCTGCTCTGGAAGAAGGTTCACTCTCGGCAACAAAATTTCCATATATCGTTTTCCTAATCCCAGGCTCGTTCTCCACAATTAATCTCAATTGCTTCTCAGAAGGATTATTTATTAATCTCCCTTCCGCTATCGCCCTTTTACGGATTCTATCGGCAGTTTGTGCAAATTGTTCCAGATCAAACATTTGATGACCAAGCCTTTTTATATCTCTTGGAATTCACCTTCTACTGTACCTTCTCCTCCTTCATCAGGCTTCTTGCCTTCGGGAGGTTCTCCACTTGGTGGGGGTTGCCCTGGTTGTTGGTAAATTGATGCCCCAACCTTCTGCATAGCCTGTGACAGTTCTTGCGTAGCATTACGAATAGAGCTTACATCTTTACCTTGAAGCGTTGACTTTACGTTAGCTATTTTCCCTTCTATCTCTTGCTTTACGTCAGCAGGTATCTTATCTCCGTAATCTCGAAGTGTCTTCTCGGCGGTATAAGCCAGGCTGTCGGCAGAATTGCGTGTCTCTACTTCTTCTTTGCGTTTGGCATCCTCGGCGGCAAGACTTTCAGCCTCTCGCTTCATCTTCTCCACTTCTTCCTTACTCAACCCACTGGAGGCAGTAATGGTAATTTTCTGTTCCTTTCCCGTGCCTTTGTCACGAGCACTTACATTAAGGATACCGTTGGCATCGATATCGAAAGCTACTTCAATCTGAGGCATACCTCGCGGTGCTGGCAGAATGCCATCAAGCATAAAACGTCCCAAAGTTCGATTATCAGCCGCCATAGGACGTTCTCCTTGAAGAACATGAATTTCCACGCTTGGCTGGCTATCGCTAGCGGTGCTGAAAATCTGGCTCTTGGAAGTGGGAATGGTGGTATTGCGAGGGATGAGAGATGTAGCCACTCCTCCTAAGGTCTCTATACCCAGAGTAAGAGGGGTAACATCAAGGAGAAGAACCTCTCCTACTTCACCCTTAAGTACCCCAGCTTGAATGGCAGCGCCCAAGGCTACCGCCTCATCAGGATTGACGCCCTTGGCGGGTTCCTTGCCAAAGAATTGTCTTAGGGTATCCTGAACTTTTGGCATCCTTGTCTGTCCACCGACTAGAATTATGTCGTTGACTTGAGCTGCCGTAAGCGCGGCGTCATTCAAAGCTTGACGGCAAGGGCCGATGCTCCTTTCTATTAAATCGCTTGATAACTGCTCTAGCTTGGCTCGAGTCAGCACCATACTGAGGTGTTTTGGGCCAGCGGCATCGGCAGTAACAAAGGGAAGGCTTATTTCTGTTTGAGCTACTGTGGATAACTCCTTCTTTGCTTTTTCAGAGGCATCCTTTAACCGCTGCAATGCCATTTTGTCTTGCTTTAAATCAATGCCTTGCTCTTTCTTAAATTCATCGCATACCCAATCCATAACCCTTTGGTCAATATCATCGCCACCAAGGTGGGTATCGCCGTTAGTTGATTTAACTTGGAAAGTGCCCTCGCCTATATCGAGAATGGAGATATCGAAGGTGCCACCGCCAAGGTCATAGACAGCAATAGTTTCATCCTTTTTCTTATCCATTCCGTAAGCCAGCGATGACGCTGTGGGCTCGTTGATAATGCGCAAAACATTGAGCCCGGCTATGGCACCAGCGTCTTTAGTTGCGTTTCGTTGGCTATCATTAAAATAAGCTGGCACAGTAACTACAGCATCGGTGACTTTTTCGCCAAGGTAAGCCTCAGCATCGGTCTTTAGTTTTTGCAATATCATAGCTGAGATTTCTTGTGGGCTATATTCCTTGCCTCCCATTACCACTCGGCAATCGTCATTGGGAGCTTCAGTAATCTTATAAGGTAAGCGCTTTATATCGTACTGAACTGTGGAATCCTTGAACTTGCGCCCGATGAGGCGCTTTATGCTGGAGATAGTGTTCTCAGGATTAACCACTGACTGTCGCTTGGCCATTTCTCCGACCAATCTTTCCCCTGTTTTACTCATGGCCACTATTGAAGGAACAAGGTTCCCACCCTCAGCGCTGGGAATGATTCTAGGCTTGCCTCCTTCCATCACTGCTGCTACACTGAGTGTAGTACCTAAATCAATTCCTATTGCCCTTCCCATGTTTACTACTCCTTTTGGCCTTCTTGTTCTGCTTCCTTGTCTTCTTTGCCTTGACCCACTACTACCAAGCTAGGCCGAATTACTTTGTTTTTCAATTTATAGCCTTTCTGGATTTCCTCAATAACCATTCCCTCTTCTCCCTCCTGTCGCATCACTGCTTCATGCAAGTGAGGATCGAATGGTTCTCCTTTAGCCTCAATCTCAGTCAATCCTTGCATCTCTAAGACCGCCTTGAACTTCTTATAGATGAGCTTAACGCCTTCAATCCAGTTGAATTCCGTAGGTGGAACCGGCAGTGAGGCAAAAGCTCTTTCCACATCATCTACAACGGTTAACAAGTTTGAGATAAGTGTATTATTGGCAGAGTCAACTATCTCCTCTTTTTCTCGCTCAACGCGTTTCTTATAGTTCTCAAAGTCAGCTTGGCTTCTTTGCCAGTTGGTTAAATATTTCTCTGACTTTTCCTTCTCCTCGACTAAAGCTTGCTTTAGTGTTTCTACATCCAAAACCTGCTCAATTTCTATCTCGGATGTTTTATCATTCTTAGTCAATGTTAAACTCCTTCAGACATATTCAAACACTGTTTTGCTCAATATTGATGAAATGTAGTTGACCGAAGAAATGGCTCGGGCATAGTCCATTCGCTTTGGGCCAAGTACTCCAACAATCCCATCAGCTTTACCAGATATCCCATACTGGCTAAATATCAAGCTTAAGCCCTGTAATGCCTCTTCTGAGTTTTCTTCACCAATGATTACCTTTACTTGACCTTTACTGACCCCTGAGTAAAACACATTCTTGAGCCAATCCTTTTCCTCTAAAACCTCCAGGATTTCAAGCATTCTGGAACTGCTAGCGAATTCAGGCTGACTTAGCATCAGACGTAATCCCTCAAGGTAAGGCTCGCCATATTCTAGTTTGTCTTCAGCCAACATCATATCTATCAGGCTCTCAGTTACCTGGTTTTCTTCCCTAGAAAGCGCTACCTTATCTTTGTTAATCAAAATTTCATTGCCAGTCATTCCGAGGTAGGTAACGTTAAGCTTGTTAGCCAACTTTGTTAGCTCATCTTGGGTGATTCTTTTGTCGAAAGGTAAGATTCTTTGTCTGGCCTTTGTTTCATTGAAAATTAAAATTAGCAGAGCTAGAAAATCTTGCAAAGTTACCAAGTCTAAGTGCTTAAGGCGATGCTGATTTGAATTGGGTGTAGTTACCACTGCTACATTATGAACAAAGTGCGCCAAAAACGTCGCTGTTAATTTTAGCCATTGTTCTAGCTCTTGCTTTGTTCTTTGGAATACTTGGTAAATAAGATATCGGTCAACTGGAGGAAGTTCAATATCTTCGCTTATCGATTCCACATAATATCGATAAGCCTTATCTGTGGGTATGCTGCCAGCGGAGGAATGTGGGCGAGTAATGTATCCCTCTTGTTCCAAATATGCCATATCATTGCGGATGGTAGCTGAACTCGCCTTCAAGCCATATTTATCCACAATAGTTTTCGAAGCTACAGGTGTTGCCTCAGTGATATAACCCTTAACTATTATTTTGAGAGTAGTCTCTTCTCTTTCCGTTAGAGGCATTTAGCACTCTCCTTCGCCGATTGCTAATTAGTGGTAATTTATCACTTTAAGTGTGCTCTGTCAATGACGTTGAAATCTCC
>CAZEQL010000028.1:0-15339 GCA_964514415.1 uncultured Dehalococcoidales bacterium | reverse complement strand
CAATCTCATCGCCTAATCAGATTGCTTCGTCGCTATGCTCCTCGCAATGACATAGTGTAGTTATCCTTGCAGGGTACTATAAACTAAATTACAGCATAGCACATGCCAGTGACAGCTAGATTGTCACAAATGCTATTTCCTTTTATAGACATCCAGCATGGCTGTAGCTGTTCGGGCTACACGTTTGCGAAGTTCCTCTGGCTCCAGAATTTCCACCTTCTCTCCCCACCCTAATATCCAGGAATAAAGCTCCACCGTGTTGGTAACGCTCAGTGTCATTATTATGGAGCCGTCGCTTTGACGCTCCAGCACTTGTGATGGATGCCATATGGTCTCTTCCATAATCCTGGCTATTTGTGGGATAAACCTGAGTTTAATGGTTTCAACCTCATCCTTTACGACAATACCCCAGGATGAGCCAAGGTAAGCATTGACATCAAAGTCAGGTGGTATAACATAAGGGTCGGAGCTTGCCTGTATAGCTTCTATGCGTTCTACCTTAAAGGTGCGTAGGGACTTGGTGCGGTGGCAGTAGGCGATAACATAGCTGGAGTGCCCCGGCGCCGCTGGCTCAATAAAATATGGCTCAATAGTGCGCTCAGTTGCCTCTTTCTCGGATAGTGCCTGATAGGATATCTTAACCTGGTGCTGTGATATCCACGCCTCAGCGAGAGTCGCCAGAATACGCAGATACTTTTCGTCCTTTGGTTGTTTCTGCATCCATTCCATAGTCTTCTGAATTTGGTCTCTTAGCGGAGGCGGGACTATGGAGTTTAGCTTGGTGAAAGTCGAAGCTACATTAGGGTCATATCTATGAACATAATTAAGCATCAGCCTAGAGGCAAGGAAGATATTCAAGGCTTCAGGCAAAGTAAAGTGGATAGGAGGGAGAAAGTAACCTTCGACAATGCCGCGCTTGCTACCATCCTGTGAGATGGGGATGCCCATGTCAGACTCAAGAGCCTTGAGATCACGGTAAGTAGTCCTCTTTTTAACGCCACACAAATCGGCTATTTTCTGCACCGGTAAGCCTCCGGGATTTTGGTAGAGGAGATGCATTACATTAAGCACGCGCGCTGTTCGGTCTGTTTTACGCTTTTTCACTCTACCTCCGAATGCTTCAATTCGCGCCTACCGAATACCGCCTACATTTATCGAAGATTCTCACTAATGTGGTTGGCCTCTCGCCATCCAATTCTAGCAGGCTGTCGGTGCTACCATAGATTTCGCGCCATGCTTCCAGCTCATCGTGGCAAGCCTGCATAGCTTCTTTCCAATAGGTAGTGAAGTTATTATACTTCCCCTTTCTATCACGGTAACCATTGTGATACAAGGCTTTAGCCATCTCTTTGTCCAGCATAACAAAGAGTTCGGGGAAAAGGCAGTGCATTATTTTTGTCGCACCGACACAGAAGCTCTTATTCTCCTTAGCTAGCCCCTCTTCACCTGGGGCAGAAAGACACTCATATAGATGTCGTGCATCTGGTTCATATTGATGTAGCCCCGGCGAAAGAATGTGCACGTCTCGAAGTTTTCTCAAAATCACCCTTATGTCGTCCCTTCGTAGTTTTCTATTAAGCCTCTCAGTGAACGACGACCCTTCCTTGTTTACCTCCATCATCCCACCCCTGTCCATCCGAAGGTAGGATCTTAGCGCTTTTTCTACTTTTCCAAGAGAGCCCATGCTAACCTTCCCAATCGGTCCGATAAGCGACTTGTTATTTCCTCTGGCTCTAAGAACATCTAGATAATACTCCCTCACTGGCTCATATTGGCTGTTATACCTGGCCAACTTGTTTTTTGCGTTGCTAAGAATTCTAAGCCTGCCATACTTTTGTTCTATCATAAGACTAACTTCCTTAGCTTCAAATTCTCGTATTTGGGATTCTTCGCGAATCATATCACAGGTAGCAGGTACAAGCCGAGAGAAAAAATAACAAAACTGCCGATTTTTGTGACAGACTGTCGTCACAACCACTTGGTATCATTTATTTAGATAAAAACAGTTGAAGGAGGGCAGAATAACAAGTGAGTATTGAACAGAAGTTCCGACGACTGGGGGAAGAGCCAGAGATGCAGGTGATGCGCCGTTGTCTCATAGCGAGGCGCAATGGCTCCCACCAGGAAGACAGCAACACTACTGACAATTTCCTTGGCGAGGGAGAAAAGGTAGAAGCATCAGTGATTGAGCCGAGGTATTATGGTGAGCTCCTGGCATGGGCACTTCACCGCTACATTGAGCTTGGCGGGTGGCGAGTTACCAAGACTCTAGGCTATCTTTACCCCGAGCCGGTCTACATAGCTGTCAATACGAGCTATGGGGAATATGGGGATGCCCTTCGCAATGGTTTGCTGCTTGTCCAGAAGGGAGAGAACCGCTTTGTAATCACAGTAGATGTTAATTTAAGGTCTTATAACATGGTAGTGGTAACTGGACTGGCTTGCAACGAAAAGGGGATTGATGAATTTGCTAATGACATTCAGTCTGTCGCCAGAGAGCAGAATTTTTACCGAGGCAAGGAGCTTGAGTTGGGAAGCCACATCCGCTTCTTGAAGCCACCGGCTAGAACCTGGGACAGCATAGTCTTGGATGCAGCCATAAAGGATGAAATCTGGGCCAATACAATCGGTTTTCTGACCCATAGGGAGCATATTGCCAATTACGGCATCCCTTCAAAGAGAGGGGTGCTCCTGACAGGTGAGCCGGGGACAGGGAAAACAGTAATCTGCAAGGCGCTGATGGCGGAGAGCTCAGAGGCAACTTGCATAATTGCCAGTGCCTACTCATTGGAGACGCCTGAATATATTACAGAGCTTTATGAACTAGCTCAGGACCTCTCCCCATGCATCGTCTTTATCGAGGATATTGATTTCATTGCGCAGAACAGGATGGAGTCAGGATATTTCGAAGGCTCAGTTCTTTTCTCTCTGCTTTCAGCCTTGGATGGGGTTGAAGAGCATGAGGAGATTGTAACGGTGGCTACAACAAACTGGCTGGAGGTAATTGACAAAGCTATAGGTGAACGTCCAGCACGATTTGATTGTGTGATAAAACTTTCGCTGCCTTCACTGGAACAACGTAGGGAGCTAGTCAGTTTGCTGTGCAACAGGATACCCATAGATGAGACTACTCAGGCTTATATTGCCCGTAAGGCAGAACGTTGCACCCCAGCCCAACTTCAGGAGGTGATTTATAGGCTGGTCATAGAACACCGGGACCAATCATCTGACGGTCAATCGCCATACCTGAAGTTTAGTACAGATGATATAGATAGTGTCATCTCTAAGATAAAGAGGAGCAGACACCATTTGGGCTTTGATATTCTGAGAAACCATCACAGCGGTGGTGAGATTGGTGGTGAGATTGGTGGTGAGTTAAAGTCGCTGAGTAAGAAAACGGCTTTCGAATCAAGGAGGTGTAATGAAATGGACTAAATTACTAAAGGAAGGAATTTTGAGATGAATTTTAAGCATAAAAAAGGAGATGTCAAGCAATGGAAAGGCAAGAATCAGAAGCGCGAAGGAAAGAGATAATCAGGCAAATGGGAAGATTGGCGAATGACTTGGAGGAACTTGAGGGTAAGGTTTCGGATGAGGGTGCGCAGCGAGCTAAAGAAAGCTTATTGGACATTTATGTTCCCAGGGGGCTACGCAACATTCATAGATTGCCTAAGCTAATGCTATGAGCAAGTTGAAAAAGGTAGGGGTAGGAGCTGGAATATTTTTAGGAATACTAGGGGCATTATTGCTGTTCCTCAGGCTGTTACTTCCTAAGGGAAGAGGGATAGAATTTTATGTGCCTAAGGTGGGGAAAGATTTCTATATCCCCAGGGTAGGTAAAGACTTCTATGTGCCTCGGGTAAGCAAGGATTTCTATGTTCCTAAAATTAGAAGGGGTGGACTCTTCTAATTTTAGGATGAAAATATCTTGGCTTCATCATCATCTCCTGTCATTGTGAGGAGCATAGCGACGAAGCAATCTATAAGACGGGATTGTTTCACTTCGCTCGCAATGACGGTAAGAGTTGATCATTTTCATGATTGGTTGTGGCCTCTAGGCCATGAGAGTTTCACTGCTTTAGTTACGCTAAGTCAAATTTCATGCCGTCTCTGGCAGCGATAACCGAAATTCCTGTTTCCCCAGTTAGTTTCTTAGCTAGTTCCCATGGCCTGGCTCGCCACATGGTCGTGCCAAAGTGGGAGAGTATGGCTGTTTTTGGCTTTATTTCTTCAATTATTCTCCTGGCTTCAGGAAGAGACATATGGTCAACAGGAATTCCTGAATTTAGCATAACCACATTGATGATTAACACCTCAGCCATATAGTACTGAGGCAATTCATCAAAGTATCTGGTATCAGTAATCCAGGAGAGAAATTGGTGCATAACTACAAACCTGGCACCAGCGGTGCCCAGGAAAGTTATCACATCGGGCGATTCCGCTAGTAGTAAATTATAACAAGAAAATCTGTTAGAATAATCAGAGAGTGTTTAATTGTCACTCTGACCTTGAATGAAGTGAAGGGGAAGAGTCTCCAGCTTCTTCGTGGAGTTTATCCTGAGCGGAGATTCTTCAGTCGCTTCACTCCCTCAGAATGACAAGAAGCGAAGGGTTCAGAGTGACAGATGGTAGTGGCGGGGTTTATCCCTGCCTGATTCCTCTCGGTCGGGGACAAGTCCCGACCCTACAAGTAATATTGGGGGTACATGGCAAAACTGGAAATAGAAATTGCTGAACTGGTAAGAGAATACCAAGCCAAAACAGATAAATTCTTGACTATTGGTACCGTTGAATCGGCTACTGGTGGCAGGATAGCCGATAGAATAACTGACGTTTCTGGTAGCTCTGACTATTTTAAAGGCTCGTTAGTAGCTTATAGTAACAAGGTGAAAATCAACTTGCTTAAGGTGAAAAAAGAGACTATAGAAAATTATGGAGTTGTCAGCTCTCAAACAGCCATAGAGATGGCTCAAGGTGGCAAGAATCTCTTAGGCGTGGACATATGCATTTCTGATACTGGAATTGCTGGTCCTTCTGGGGGTACTTCTGAAAAACCCGTGGGTTTGTTTTATATGGGCATGGCAGCCGAAGATGAGAGCTTAAGTCAAAAACATTTTTTCTCTGGAAATCGGGAGGAGAACAAACGGGATGCTGCCGAGGCGGCGCTAAGCATATTGAAGCAATATTTGATGCGGTGTGCTAGCAAGTGAGGGTGTTTAAAAATGTAGTTGCCCAATTTATTGGGCAATAAAAGCCTGATAAATCAGGCAACTACAAAACCTGGGGGTGAAACATCAATTGAATAAGAAGTTAAAATTAAACAGCTTCGTGAGTCGGAAGGAGGGAGAAATTCACCCTCATCTTAGTCCTCTCCCATCAAGGGAGAGGACTTTAGTCGGAAATTTACGTGGGGGGTACTATAAAAATGGCGACCTTTGATTTAAGTACTGTAAAAGCGCAAGCGAAGAGCAATTTTATGGAGGCATGGGTAGCCACAACAAAGCTCATTCCGACCCACACCAAAATTTCCTTGGAAAAGAAAGGCAAACCTCACCTTTTGCGAGATTTGATTCAAAAATCCCGCGAAATCCTGCTAAACCTGGGCTTTGATGAGGCTGAAAACTTGACAATTTTACCCGACAGCGATGTGGTCAAGCAGTATGGACCTGAAGCTCGGGTTATTCTTGACAGATCCTTTTACTTAGCTGAGCTACCTCGTCCCGAGATAGGGCTAAGCGAAAAAAAGATAGCTTCGGCGAAGAAAGTAGCAGGAGAGATTAACGTTGAAGAACTGAAGTCTATTCTAAGAAGTTATAAAAAGGGAGAAATTGAGGCAGATAACCTTATTGAGGAATTTATTGCTGGACTGGGCATTGCTGACTACCAGGCAACAGAACTTTTGAACGAAGTCTTTCCTGAGCTGAGAAAGCTGCGTCCATTACCTTCTAATAATACCCTGAGGAGCCATATGACAGCTACATGGTTTCATACTTTAGCAGCGTTGCAAGATAAATCTAGTTTTCCCCTCGCCTTATTTTCAGTGGGGCTTCGATATCGCAACGAGCAAAGAGAGGACGCCCACCACTTGCGAGTTCACCATTCAGCATCTATTGTAATAATGGATCCTGAAATGTCCTTAGAAGCGGGGAGGGAAATAACTAGCAATATCATGCGGCAATACGGCTTTTCCGATGTCAAATTTGAGACGAAGGCAGCCACATCTAAGTATTATGCCCCTGGGCAGGAGCAAGAAGTTTTTGTTGGTTACAAAGGCGATTGGGTAGAGGTTGCTGACATCGGGATGTATTCTCCTGTAGCTTTGGCGAACTTTGACGTTAGGTATCCAGTATTTAATGCCGGCTTCGGAGTTGAGCGAATAGGGATGATTCTGTATGGAACGGATGATGTGAGAAAGCTGACATACCCCCAATTTTCCGTAGCCGAATATTCTGATGAAGATGTAGCTAAATCTATTACCTGTATAGTAAGCCCTGAAACCGCTAGAGGGAGGAAAATAGCGAAGGCGATTGAGGAAACCGCTCGGAAGCATAAAGATGAGATCGCTCCATGTGAGTTTCTGGCATGGAAAGACGAATCTGTCGAAGTGAAAATCATAGAGAGGGAAACGGGTAAGAGGTTAATTGGGCCTGCTGGGTTTAATGAGATTTGCGTTGCTGATGGCAGTATTTACAGTGATATTACCCCTTCGGGGGTATATACGGGCATAAATTATATGCGTGCTATAGCGATGGGAGCCGCAGCTTCAATAGAAAGCAGCAATGATAACCTGGCTTATCAGGTGAAGACAATAAAACATTTCTCTGATCTCAACTTACAAATTCCTGAAGCCATTCGGCAGTACATAGAAGGGCAGCAAAGAAAGATAGGGGTTGGAGGTGCTGTATTCGTAACCATAGAGTCGCAACCTCTAATAGAGAGGCATGATGAAGCAAGCAGGGGATAAAGCATTACAAAAACTTGCTAATTTACACAGAACGCATAAGGACCTTATAAATATTATGCCTCTGCAAACGGGAGGTCTGCTTACCGATGCTGCGAAGGAGGCATTAATAGAATTTGGAGATGGTTATTCTGTATGTGACTTTTGCCTTGGCAGTTTGTGCGATATAACAAATCCTCCTGTTCATGAGTTTGTCCGTGAGCTCTTACCTCAATTTTTGGGCTGTGAAATTGCTACCTTAACTTATGGAGCCAGAGATGGCATATTCATGGTGATGCATTCCCTGGCCAGGGCAGGTGATTCAATTATCGTTGACGGCAATAGACATTACACCACAATTGTTGCTGCTGAGAGGGCGGGCTTGAATGTAATTGAGGTGCCTTCCTCTGGTTATCCCGAATTCAGAATAGATGTTAATGAGTATATACCACTTATAGAGAAGCATACTCCTAAACTAATTTTGTTAACTTACCCCGATGGCAATTATGGAAATCTTTCTGATGCCAAAAGATTAGGAGAGATTGCTCAGGAATATGATGTTCCTTATATGGTTAACGGGGCGTATGCGGTTGGTAGAATGCCTGTAAACATGGAAGAGCTAGGAGCTGATTTCATTGTTGGTAGCGGTCATAAGAGCATGGCCTCTGCTGGGCCTTGTGGAGTATTAGGGATGAAGAAGAAGCGGGAAGAAATTATACTGAGAAGGTCTAAGGCGTATAATAAAAAGGAAGTTGAACTTCTTGGGTGCACTTTGAGAGGGACTCCGCTAATTACGCTTATGGCTTCCTTTCCCAGTGTTGTGGAACGGGTACAACATTGGGATGAACAAGTGTCGAAAGCACAGTGGTTCTCCAGCGAGCTCGGAAAGCTAGGTTTTAAGCAACTAGGGGAAAAACCACACAGACATGACCTGCTCCATTTTGAAACGCCGATGCTCTACGATATTTCCAAGAAGGTCCGAGAGAGAGGGTATTTCCTTTACAAAGAGCTTAAGGAAAGGGGTATTTGGGGGGCACAGCCAGGGTTAACAAAAGCTTTCAAACTTTCCACCTTCGCCGCTAGTGAAGAACAGCTACAGTTTGTCATAGATTCATTTAAGGCTATCTTAAGCAAATACGGCTGAAGTAGCTCTAATTAAGCCATTGTAATAGTTGGAGTACCTTTCCACCGCTGAATGTGAGTTTTTTTTAGCTGTTCGAGATGTCTTTGAAATGGGGCTGAAATAATAGTATCCGAATTCATGAGCAAAGCATCTTCGCCATTGTCTGAGTAATAGCTAAGCCTCCTCCCTACCACTTGGAATCCATATTTCTTGTAAAGCATCTGTGCTACTTCATTGGAGGCACGTACTTCTAGGGTAACTAGATGGGCATTTAATTGAGTAGCCAACTCAATAATTGAGATAAGTAGTCCCTCACCTATTCCCATTCGGCGATAATTATTTCTCACAGCAATAGCGATAATGTGTGCTTCATTCAACATAAACCACAAGCTAGCGAAACCAAGGACGTATTCCTTATTAGGTAGATTAATTCGTCCTGCTCGCAATGGTATCATATGGGTATGGCTAAAAAGTCTTTTGAGCCAAGGCGATTTTAGTGTATCTTGCGGGTATAGTCTGAGAGATTGCTTCATTTCTTCTTGGCTACACTCAGAGCTTCGGTTTATTGCAATAACATCCTTTTCTGTGGCGGCCACTATATAATGAGCTAACAAACTGTTAAGGTCTCGTTTGTAAGAAGTATAAGAACGAAATAGTGACTCGCTGGGGAAAGCTTCACGATCAAGCTCACCTATTTGGAGAAGGTCATTATCCTTTGCAGGGCGTATAACATAGATCACCTTTTGCATTTCTTTTAATTTTAGCATGGTTGGGAGTGCAAAGTGTTATGTATTAAAGATGCTTGGCAAAGATTCTTGGTATAATAAACTCCTTGAACATGGGAAGCGATTCGTTAAATTTGTGTGTTCAGTTAGCGCCTCGTCACCTTAAGGGTTTAATTCTGTCGAATCCGGTGATGGTAGCTGCTGGCACCTTTGGTTATGGCACAGAGTATAGTGAGCTTGTTGATATACAAAAACTGGGGGCTATTGTTTGCAAGGGGACAACTCTTATGCCCAGGGAGGGTAATCCTCAACCGCGGTTGGAGGAGACTGCGGGTGGCTTGCTGAATTCTGTGGGCCTGGAGAATATTGGTATTGATGCATTGATTAGGGAGAAGTCGCCTATATGGGCAAAGTGGCAAGTTCCAGTCATTGTTAATATTGCGGGGGAAACGATAGATGAATATGTTGGTGTGGCAAGCAAGTTAGAAGGTGTATCGGGGATAAGTGGTATTGAGCTAAATATTAGTTGCCCCAATATCTCAGCAGGGGGAATAGAATTTGGAGTAAATGCCAAACTTGCTGCTAAAGTCACTTCAGCAGTTAAAATTGCAACGGGTTTACCAGTTATTGTTAAGTTGAGCCCCAACGTAGCTGATATTAAGGAAATTGCTTTAGCAGTAGAAGGGGCAGGAGCTGACGCTGTATCTTTAATTAACACTGTGAGGGGAATGGCGGTCGACATAACTGAAAGGAAACCTTGTTTAGGGAATGTTACTGGTGGTCTTTCTGGTGTGGCTATCAAGCCCATAGCGCTTTATATGGTATATGAGGTGGCTAAGGTTGTGCATATTCCAATTGTAGGTTGTGGTGGTATTACCTCTGCCAAAGATGCCCTGGAATTTATTATGTGTGGAGCTAGTGCGGTGCAAATTGGCACAGCTAATCTAACTAACCCTCAAATTAGCCTTGCTGTACTGGATGGGATAGAAAATTTTATGAAGGATGAAAGAATTCGGAATTTAACCGAGCTAATCGGTATTGTTCATTGAGATTGTTTTGCCCTAAACGACGGGCATTACTCAGGTGTGAATTAATTTTTGCCCTGCAAGAAAGGCTTCCTGTAGTGCTGTGGAGTGTTGGGTGATAGTTCCTTTCCCATCTATCCCCGAAAAGAGCAAATCCCCAGTGCATGTTATATCTAGTGTGGTAAACCAGCTTTTTACCGTGGCTATAGCTGGCTGAAATAAGTGGGGGAGCCTTGTGCTACCTACAGAGATGAATAAACCCTGGCGTTTTTTGCGGGACTTGGAAGCGACAGGAAGTTTAAGAATATATTTCATCACCCATAGTGCTTGGCAGCGGTCTATCATAGCTTTTACCTGCGCTGTTACGCCCATAAAGAAGATGGGGGAGGCGAGCATCAGGCAATCTGCCTCCCTCAGTTCGTGGTATAGCCATTGCATGTCGTCTTCTATGACACACTTACCTGTGGGCAAACATTCATCGCAATGACGGCAGGGGGTTATATTGAGTTCATCGAGGATGATTAATTTTGTTTCAGCCCCTTGTTGCTCAGCCCCAGACATTGCCTGTTGCAAAAGAACATCAGTATTACCACCACGCCGCGGACTACCAGCGATACCTAAGATACTGGGCTTTTGAGTTGCCCTGTTATTCAAAGTTGATTAATTTAACACTTATTTCTTGTCAGGGTCAGCTCGGCTCAAGAAAGGGGTTATCATATCTATGGGTAGGGGGAACAGTATGGTATTGGTTCTTTCTGTAGCGATGCTCATTAGTGTTTGCAGATAGCGAAGCTGCAGAGCTGCGGGCTGGGTGGAGATAATTTTAGCAGCACTCGCTAACTTTTCCGCTGCCTGGTATTCACCTTCAGCATGGACAACCTTGGCTCGCCTTTCTCTCTCAGCTTCAGCCTGGGCTGCCATGGCTCGCTGCATTGAGTCTGGCAATTCTACGTCCTTGACTTCTACCATACTCACTTTTATCCCCCAGGGGTTGGTGCCTTCATCAACCACGCCCTGTATCTTTTCATTAAGTCGATCTCGATGAGACAGTAGTTCATCCAGTTCAGATTGCCCCACAACATTCCGTAATGTGGTGGCGGCGAGCAGTGATGTTGCCTTTATAAAATCGAGCACTTTGAGAATGGCATCTTCGGGACCAACCACACGAAAATAAATCACAGCGTCAACCGTAACAGTAACATTATCCCTGGTCATGCATTCTTGCTCTGGCACATCCATGGTGATTACACGCAGGTCAATCTTCCTCATAGTCTCAATGAATGGTATAAGGAAGACCAGTCCTGGTCCTCTAAGTCCAACCCATCTCCCCAGGCGGAAAACACCTCCCCTTACATACTCCGGAACGATTTTGATAGCTGCAGATAGAAGTATTAGTACTACTATGGCAATAACAACATAAATAAGATAGTTCATTTCTCCTCCTTTTCTTTAGATTTTTTTGCCACCCATAATTTCAACCCGTTTACTTTGGTTATAACCACTTCCTCTCCAGGTTTTATTTCATCACCTCCCGCAATAGCTGTCCATAATTCGCCTTCAGCTAAAACCGTGCCTCTAGGATTGAGTGTTGTCTGTGCCACAGCTTCCTTCCCTATCATCTCCTCAGTGCCGGTAGCGAGTTTCCGCTTTTGGCCTTTAACAATAGCATAAATGACGAAGATAACAAGGGCAGTAACAAAAATTATGGCTACGATAATTGCCCCACTCATGGGCAATAAGCTCCTTTCCCTACTTTTCTGATTTTCTTGTCACCCATAATTTCAACTCCTCTACTTTATTTATTATCACTTCTTCACCTCGTTCTATTCTATCCTTCTCAGTTGTGGCTGTCCATAGTTCGCCTTGAGCCAGAACTGTGCCTGTGGGGGCAAGAGGCGTCTTGGCTATGGCTATCTTTCCTATCATTCCTTCAGCACCCGTAGCTTTGCGTCGCTTTTGACCTCTAACAATAGCACCAATGACAAAAATAGCAAAGGCAGCGATGGCGGTTGTTACTCCAGCAATCAGCCCACGGTTGACCTCTACTCCTGGACTGTGGCTGAACAATATCAGCGAGCCTATAACCAGCGAGACTACACCTCCGGCGGTCAATAATCCGAAACTGGTGGTGAAATACTCAGCAACAAAAAGTCCTATAGCAAGCACAATGAGCGCTATACCTCCCCAGTAAGCATTGAGCACCCCCAGAGAGTAAAACGCCAGGAATAAGCTGATGCCACCTAGTACTCCAGGGAAAATCAGCCCCGGGTTGGAGATCTCAGTGATTAGACCCACGGTAGCTAAACTAAGGAGGATATAAGCAATATTGGGGTCACTTATGACCTGTAAGAATTTCTCAATGGCATTCATTTCATTCCTGGCTGTATCAGAACCTGTAGTATCGATAGTAATTTCCGCACCATTGGCTAAAGTAACTTTCCAGCCGTTGATTTGAGAAATAAGGCTTTCCAAAGTGTCAGCTCGCAGGTCGATAAGATTATATTCCAGCGCCTCAGTATCCCTGAAGGACTTGGATTCCGTTACCGCCAGACTTGCTTCTTCTATATTGCGGCCATGCTTTTCAGCAATAGTTTCCATCCACTTAGCTGAGAACTCAACTATCTTTTTCATTTGGTCTTCAGGTATTTCCTGCCCTCCAGCGCTCACGGGATGGGCAGCGCCAATGGTAGTGCCCGGTGTCATAGCCGCTATATGGGCTGACAGGGTAATGAAAGTTCCTGCTGAAGCAGCCCAAGCGCCTACGGGGGAAACATAAACTACGATAGGCACTTTAGCATTCATAATTTTACTGACTATCTTATCAGTGGAGGCGAGAAGCCCTCCTGGTGTATTTAACTCAATAATACAAGCGGTAGCATTCCTGTCTTCCGCCTGGCTGATGCCCCTGTCGATGTAATCAGCCACCGCTGGAACGATAGTGCCTTCTATGTGGAGGACTTCAATAGTTGGATTGGAAGCATTGGCTGTACTGCCTCCTAAACCTCCAGCTATCGCAAGAGCAAATAAAGTTAGATAAAAGAATCTAAATAATTTTTTAGCCATTTTATCTCAAGCTCAAATTTAATTGGGTGCAGAATTGAGTATAGAATAAACAAAGGCGTGTGGCAAATTCTAGTGTGTAAATGTTCTTTGCAATCTCACCTGCTTAGCAATTGAATGCCAGTATAGTTTAGCGTAAAATAGCCAGAGATGGCAAATCAAAAATGTAAAGGAATGCAAGACCTGTTTCCCCATGATATGCTGCGCTTCCGCCATATCGAAGATGTCTTTCGAAATTGTTGCCTTGAGTGGGGATACCGAGAAGTAAGAACGCCAACCTTAGAATATCTCCATTTATTCACGGCTACAGGAACGCTCACTCCGAGCATGTTGGGCAAGGTATATTCCTTTCTTGACTGGGATGGCTGGAGTGGTGAAAGGGTGGTTTTGAGGCCGGATGGCACTATTCCTATAGTCAGGCTCTATAGCGGCAATTTGAGTGAAAGCGAGATAGCCAGGCTTTTTTATGTGACTAATATTTTTGCTTTTGAAGAAACAGGCAAAGAAAATAGAGAGAGGTGGCAATGTGGTACTGAGTTTTTTGGTGGTGCTAAAGGCACTACAGACGTGGAGATAATTTTGTTAGCCAAAGAAGTTGTGCGTAGACTGGAGCTCAAAAGCGTTGAGTTGCAGTTATCCCATGCTGGGTTGGTGAAGTCATTGATAAAGGAACTTAAGCTCAGCCTTGGTGAAGAAGCTAAGGTGACAAGCCGTGTTTTAGATGGGGATTGGCAGGCACTAATGGAGGCCAAGTCAATTAACACTGAACTTAATGGGCTTCTATCCCAGTTTTTGAACCTCGAGGGAAAATCGAGTAGCTTCCTACAAAATGTAAAAGCTTTGTCCCAACAAGCTTCACCAGATTTTAGGTCTAGTCTGGAGGATTTCATAAATATCACCACTTTGCTGGATGACCTGAATTGTAGCTATGAAATTGACCTCAAGGCAATACGAGGTTTTGAGTATTATACGGGTGCTTGTTTCCAGTTATTGGCTAACGGGGAAAAAATAGGTGGTGGGGGGAGATACGATAACCTTGTGCCTCTCATGAGTGGAAGAGATATCCCAGCCTGTGGATTTGCTCTATATGTTGATTCGATAATGAAAATGCTTCCATTGGAAGAAAATAAAGGAAGTGGATGCGAAGTTTTGCTTAAAAGTGAGGAGTTAACTCCGGAGACAGCAAAAACATGTTTTATTTTGGCTCAATCACTTCGCGATGCAGGGCATACTACAGAGCTTGGTTTTACTGGTCGAGAAAAATCTGGCTACCGCTGGATTATCCTGGTTTCCGGGAAGGAGTCAGCTCCATTAATACTCACTGACTGCAAACAAAAGCGACAACGCGATGTAGCTTCTGTAACAGAGATTCTTGATATATTAGAAGAAAGTGGATGACAATATGGAAAATCAACCTGGCTATGTCAAATTTGCCTTGCCTAAAGGAAGGTTTTTGTCGCCTACAGCCAATTTGCTTGATGAGGTAGACCTGGACTTCAGTCATTATAGTAGTAAGACACGGCAGTACCGTCTTCACTCGGTAAAATTCCCTCATCTTTCAGCCAAAGTATTTCAGGAGAAGGATATTCCTGTACAAGTGGCAGTGGGGAATTATGACTTGGGGATCTGCGGGTTAGATTGGATTGAGGAACTCCTGGTACGATATCCAATGAGTGCCCTGGTAAAACTATCGAGCCTAAGTTATGGTGAAGGTAGTGTATATGTGGCAGCCAGTAAACAAGAGGGAATATCCAGTTTTGATGAATTGTTAGCTGGACGAGATGAATGGCGTATAGTGAGCGAGTATCCTAACCTAGCTCAGGCTTTCGCTCTAAATTTCAGGATGAGAAAGTTTAGGATTTTCCCCGTGTGGGGAGCTGCTGAAGTTTACCCTCCAGAAAATGCCGACCTGGCTATATTATGGGAAAAGAGTGAAAGTGACGCTGAGTCTCAGAGTTTGGTCCCTTTAACGAGATTGTTTCCTGTCACAGCTTTTCTGATTGCCAATCGAGAAAGCTTGGAGAATAAAGATTTGAGCCAAATATTGAGTTGCTTAGGCTCTAAGCTTGTCATTGAACCAGAAGTAAATCCTACTGCTATTGCGAGTCGAAGGCAAGGCAATAATGTTGTTGCCCATTCTTATTGGTGGACAAAGGAAATCAAGCTGGCTTTGCCCGATGGTCACCAACAGTTACCTACTTCACAGTTTTTAGAACGGGCTGGGCTCAATCTTCAGGGGTATTCTGGGGGGGTATTGAATCGCCGCCCCTCTGTTGATTTAGATTGGCTTGGTATTAAGGTAATCAGACCCCAGGATATGCCTCTTCAAGTGGCTAATGGCAATTTTGATTTAGCCATAACGGGCAAGGATTGGTTATTGGAACATCTTTATCGCTTTCCAGCAAGTCCGGTGAAGGAGTTGCAGTGGCTTGGTTTCGGCAAGGTAAAAATTGTAGCAGCGGTGAG